>JAJQES010000528.1 GCA_021201565.1 Tannerellaceae bacterium | reverse complement strand
GATAAATAGTTTGAAATTAATAAGGATGATGAATTGATGATTGGAAATTGGCAAATCCGGAAAAAGGAATTGTCAATTATCAATTATCAATTGTCAATTTAATAATTATGGCAATAGGAAAGAAATCGGCATTAGGCCGGGGATTGGATGCATTGATTACCATGGATGATCTTTCCACGGGAGGATCTTCTTCTATCAGTGAAATAGAATTAAGTAAAATAGAACCCAATCCCGATCAACCCCGTACTGTTTTTGAAGAGGAAGCATTGGAAGAGCTGGCTACTTCTATCCGTGCATTAGGTGTAATCCAGCCTATTACCCTAAGAGAAACGGGTTCTGATAAATATATGATCATTTCCGGGGAACGGCGTTACCGGGCTTCCCTGAAAGCTGGATTAGAACGGATTCCTGCTTATATCAAGACAGCTGAAGATGAAAATGTGGTCGAAATGGCACTCATTGAGAACATTCAGCGGGAAGATCTGAACTCTATAGAAATTGCGTTGGCTTATCAGAAGTTAATTGATCATTATGGCCTGACACAGGAACGTTTGAGTGAACGTGTCGGAAAAAAGAGAGCCACCATTGCGAATTATCTGCGTTTATTGAAGTTGCCTGCGGATATTCAGATGGGTCTGAAAGATAAGAAAATAGATATGGGGCATGCCCGGGCCTTAATTCCGGTAGAAGATCCGGAAGTACAGCTGGCTTTTTATGAACAGATATTAGCTGAGGGACTTTCGGTCAGATCAGTAGAAGAGATGGTTCGTACTTCGGCAGAAGGTGGAATCCTGCCGGAAAAGAAAGCGGCAAAGAGTAGTCCCGGGAAATTACCGGAAGAGTATAACATGTTAAAGGAACATTTAGCTCATTTTTTCAAAACCAAGGTTCAGTTAACATATAATGATAAAGGCAAAGGTAAGATCTCTATTCCTTTTTCTTCGGAAGAGGAGTTGGAGCGGTTGATTGGTTTACTGGATAATTTAAAATGAAAAGAAAAAAAGTAGTATTCTCTATGCTATTATCCGTCAGGATATGGCTGTTGGCCGGACTTCTTTTGGCAGGTTCTTTTGTGTATGGACAGGAGATTATTGAACGAGATAGTCTTTTTCAAAAAGAACTTCGTACGGAAGTTCCCCGTGATCTGGTAGATGAAGAGGAAGTGCTCCTGCCGGACTCTACTGTACAGGAAGCCTATCTGGTTGCGGATTCGGTCTTTTCTAATGATAATACGGTAACTCCTTTTGAACGGAGAAAGACATTTAAACCTAATTCGACCAAAGCAGTCCTTTACTCTGCGATCTTTCCCGGTTTAGGACAGATTTATAATCAAAAATACTGGAAACTACCGATTATCTATGGAGGATATATGGCTTTTATGTATGCTATTACCTGGAATAACCGGATGTATAAGGATTATTATAATGCATATATAGATATTGTACATGATTATAATAATAATCTGGATAATCCGTCTGCCTGGCATTCCTCCTGGAAGGATTTAGTGCGTAGTGGCGATTATGAATCTTTTCTCAATAATACGAGTAACCAGGATTTGTTGAAAAGACGAAAAGATTATTACCGGCGTTACCGGGATCTGAGTATTATCCTAACGGTTGGATTTTATGCGATCTGTATGATTGATGCGTATGTGGATGCGGAGTTATTTGACTTTGACATTTCTCCGGATCTGTCTATGCGGATAGAACCTATGATCATGCCTCGCACGAGTATGAATAACTGGAGTTTTGGTATTAATTACTGTATAACTTTCTGATAATCTTATGAAACGATATTGGTTGTTATTGGCTTTCTTAACTGTTTTGAATACTGTTTCCCGGGCGCAGGAGGAGATTGATTTGCCGGAAGAAGCGGCTTATTCCGTCCTTTCCGCAGACTCTCTTTTTAACCATATCGGTCTTCTTCCGGAGACACTGGACGCGAATGTAGATAGTCTGTTGCGGAGTTGGCATGTACGCTATTTTTCACAACAGGATGAGTTTTGCCATGATGATGACCTGATTGTAAAAGTGCCGGATTCGGTATACCGGCAGCGTTTGGAACGTTTACCCAGCGTAATCCCTTTATCTTATAATGAGACGGTTCGTAAATGTATCGAACTGTATGGCGAAAGAAGACGGAATCTGGTTCGCTATATGTTGGGAATGGCCGATTTCTTTTTCCCAATTATCGAAGAGGTACTGGATCAACATGATCTGCCGTTAGAATTAAAATACCTGGCAGTTGTGGAGAGTGCCCTGAATCCAACCGCCCTTTCACGTGTAGGAGCAGCCGGCTTGTGGCAGTTTATGTTACCTACCGGAAAAAGTTATGGACTGGAGATCAATAGTCTGGTTGATGAACGTCGTGACCCGGTGAAAGCGACCCATGCAGCCTGTAAATATTTCAAAGATATGTATGCCATTTATGATGACTGGAATCTCGTATTGGCAGCCTATAACTGTGGACCCGGAAATGTAAATAAAGCCATCCGGCGGTCTGGTGGGAAAACTGATTTCTGGGATATTTTCCCGAATCTACCGAAAGAAACCCGTTCGTATGTCCCCCTATATGTGGCAGCTTATTATATCATGAATTATCACTGTGAACATAATATTTGTGCGATTGAGACCTCACTCCCGTTAGCAACAGATACATTGATGATTAATTATGCGCTTCATTTTGAGCAGATTGCTGATGTATTGAGCATGGATATAGAACAGATCCGGGCATTAAACCCCCAGTATAAAAGAGATATTGTTCCCGGGCATACAAAACCCAGTGTCCTGAAATTACCTGCGTTCAATTCGTTTGTTTTTGCAGAAAAAGAAGATTCCATCACAGCTCACCGGATAGAAGAACTACTGGCTAATTATATTATTCCGGGCAGTGATAGTACCGGTACGGCTCGCAGGGAACAAATCAACCATGTGACTAAACAGGGAGAAAATTTATATACCATTGCAGATAAATACGGGGTGACTGCCAAGGACCTTCGTAAATGGAATGGATTAAGCTCCAACCGGGTAGCCCAGGGGAAACGGCTCCGTCTGTATGTTGATAACGGAGGGGTCCGTTTTGCTCAGAATAAACCACAACAACAGGCCAAAAGTACTCCTTCGGTTGCTGCAACGGCCAGTAAAACCACCAATCCTACTT
>JAJQES010000102.1 GCA_021201565.1 Tannerellaceae bacterium | reverse complement strand
GTTTCCATGTTCGCCCAGTTTCCAGTTCATTTGTTTGACGGGTCCGGTCAGGGCATCGATTTTATCTTCGCCGATTCCATATTCCGACAGGCGTGTTTTGAGTCCCATACGGCGAAAGAACTCTTCGGTCGCTGCGATGGTTTGTTCTACCCGCTCTTCCGGTGTTCCCTCCTGTATTTTGAATACAACTTCACCCAACCGGATGATTTTTTCCTGTTTTTCTTTTTTCATGTATTCCATCACACCCGGTAATACGACTGCTAATGTCTGGGCATGATCCAATCCATATTGCGAAGTCAATGCATAACCTAACCGGTGGGACGACCAATCCTGCGGAACACCTTGTCCGATCCAGCTGTTTAACGCATTGGAAGCAGCCCACATCAGGTTGGCACGAATATCATAATTATAGGGATCTTCCAGTACCTTTAATCCTTCATCATGAATAATCTTCAAAAGACTTTCGGCAAAATAGTCCTGTACTTTCGCATCTACCGGGTAGGTCAGGTATTGTTCGATCACATGAATAAACGAATCCACCACCCCATTGGCTACCTGGCCCATTGGAACTGAATAGGTAACTTCCGGGTCCATAATGGCAAATTGTGGAAATACTTTTGGGGAAGCCGCTCCCAGTTTCATGCCGGTAGATTCGCGTGAGATAACGAACCGTTCGTTCATTTCCGACCCGGTGGCTGCCAGGGTAAGTACCGCTCCAAAAGGCATTGCTTTTGTAATAGGAGCTGCCTGGGTAAAAATGTCCCATGGATCCCCTTCAAAGTAAACCGCAGCCGAAATAAATTTCACGGCGTCAATTACCGAACCTCCGCCGGCAGCTAACAAATAAGTGATTTTCTTTTCCCGGATTACTTCTACGGCTTTCATACAAGTCTCATAATGAGGATTAGGCTCAATACCTGGAAATTCCGTCACTTCAAAATTCCCCAATGCGTGCATTACCTGTTCGTATACACCATTTTTCTTTATACTACCTCCCCCGTATACCACTAATATACGGCTATCCGCAGGGATCAGAAAAGATAACCGGCTGATCGTTCCTTTCCCAAAAACAACTTTTACAGGATTGGAGAACTCAAAATTGTTCATTTGCTTATTTAGTAGTTAGTAGATAGTAGTTGGTAGTTAGTAGAAAATGTATTTCACATATGTGGAGTCTCTCTGTACAGTGAGTCCAGTGAATGTCCTACTAACTACCAACTACTAACTACCGGATTATTTATTAAACCCCCGTAGTTTGATCTCGGTAAACATTTTTTTTGTATTCAGGGGGAACTCTCCACCCATGATCCATGAATAGTAACCGGGATCATTTTTCAACACTTCTTCTGCGTTTTTCCCTTTGTACTTTCCAAAGTTGATCACCTCTTCCCCTTTGTCATTGTAGATCAAACGGCCGGCAAAATCGACGTTATTATTGAAGCAGGAGTATTGAGACAGGAAATTAATATCATTTTGCAGATCCGGATACCGGTCCAGCTGGGCCTGTAGGATTTCATACGTAGCTATTGTATCAGCTTCCGCAGAATGTGCATTTTCCAGATCTTTATTGCAATAAAATTTATAGGCTGCGGATAGGGTACGTTGCTCCATTTTATGGAAAATAGTCTGTACATCCACAAACTTCCGCTTGTTCAGGTCAAGATCTACACCAGCCCGTAAAAATTCTTCGGCCAGCATAGGGATGTCGAAGCGGTTGGAGTTAAATCCGGCCAGGTCACATCCTTCTATTTGTGAAGCCAATGATTTAGCTATCTCTTTAAAAGTAGGACAATCCTTCACATCTTCGTCGGTAATTCCATGAATAGCGGTGGATTCAGCCGGAATAGGTATGCCGGGATTGATCCGCCGGGTTTTTGTTTCCTCTTTACCGTTTGGAAATACTTTCACATAAGAAATTTCTACGATCCGGTCCTTTACAATATTAATACCTGTCGTTTCGAGATCAAAAAAAACCAGCGGATTCTTTAAGTTTAACTGCATTTTAGGTTAGTTAGTCATTTAACATCATGGGCATAAGCAACATAAGAAGATCCTCATTGGGTTCATTCTCAGTTGGAATAATCAGTCCGGCACGTGATGGATCGGCCAGTTCAAGCAATACTTCATCTGAACTGATATTGCTTAATATTTCGATCAGATAAGTTGCTTTAAATCCGATTTTCAGTTCTATACCTGCAAACTGGCAAACGATCTTTTCTTCAGCGGAAGTAGAGAAGTCAATATCCTGGGCTGAAACAATCATCTGGTTTTCATTCAGGTGTAACTTTACCAAACTGCTGGCCGGATTAGAAAATACCGATACCCGTTTCAGAGCTGTCAGGAACGACAGGCGGTCGATTGTTACTTTATAGGGGTTTTCCTGGGGAATAACACTATTGTAGTTTGGATAACGTCCTTCGATCAAACGGCATACCATTTCAAAATTGGAACAGTTTATGTAGGCGTTGTTTTCGTCGAACCGGATCAAAACAGGCTCTCCCTCTTTTGCCAGAATATTGCGTAACAGATTCGCCGGTTTCTTCGGCAGGATAAACGCGGCACGTTCCGGTGATTTTACCGAAGAGTTCCGTAAACGTACTAATTTATGACCATCTGAAGCCACAAACGTAATATCTTCATTATGAATATCAAAGTAGATCCCATTCATTACCGGACGCAGCTCATCCTCAGCCGTTGCAAACAACGAACGGCTGATGCCATTAAGTAAGGTATGTGCATCCAGTGTCAGGGAAATGTTATTATCTCCCAGGGGTTTTTGTTGAGGATACGTATCTCCTTTTTGTCCGATGAAATTGTATTTACCATTTTCAAAATGGATAAAAATTTCCAGATTCTCATCATTGATCTCAAAACGTAAAGGTTGTTCGGGTAGTTCTTTTAACGGATCCAATAAGATTTTTGAAGAAACGGCAAAAAGTCCGGTTCCCTCCGTATTCATCACCTCAACAGAAGTAACCAGGCGGGTCTCCGCATCCGAAGCCGTAATAGTTAGCAATTCACCATCCAGGTCAAAAAGGAAACTATCCAGAATAGGTAAGGAATTTTTAGATGCAATTACTTTGCTTATTGATTGTAAACGAGACAGTAACGCTGTACTGGAAACTTCAAATTTCATAACTGTTTCTTGTTTATCTGTTATTATT
>JAJQES010000166.1 GCA_021201565.1 Tannerellaceae bacterium | reverse complement strand
TATATATACTATTAAAAGGTCACATCAAATTAAACGTAACGCCTTATGGAACACAATCAATATTCTTTCCGGATCAAATCCTATGGATTTCAGGAACTGGCCATCTTATACGCGCCTGGCCTACAACCCGAATCAGCTTCTAAACGCCTGAAAAGCTGGCTGCTGGCAAACAAAGAACTAACGTCCGAACTCTATCGCTGGGGCTGGACCCGGCGTAGCCGTATCCTGACCCCCGTACAGGTATCCATCATCGTCCGCTATTTAGGAGAACCGTAAGCAATTGACAATTGATAATTGACAATTGACAATTTCCGCTGGCACGCTGGCGCGGATTTCCAAATCTGTGCCTACAAGTCAATCTTCTTAATTGTCCATTGTCAACTGTCCATTGTCAATTCCCAAAGTATTGTTTTACGCCTGGATCTATCGTTTTACGGGGTAAAAGAGTATTGGAGGGAGGCAAAAAAACTACTGGTAAAAAGTGAAAAAATCTCAAATTTATGACAATCGGTTCATTGTCATTTTCCGGATTTATTTATCCGGTATGTTTGTAACATGAGCAAACCGATAACAGATATGCGAACAAATGGAACTACGGCGATGGCGGCGGAGGCGCCCGGGGTATGAGAGACCTATTTGACACATTTATGTGGCAGGCAGAGCGGATCGACTACGAATCAGCCTGTGCCCGGGAGTGGGAGGAACAGGACAGGCGGGAAACCATGGAAGCCCTCCTGCAGGAACTGGAAGAACTGGCTGATGAAGAAGTCTGCCGCCGCTACAACGTAGACACCCGGCAGGATGGTATCGAAGGGATCCGGGAATATTGGCAATAATCACAAAAAAAAAATAACCAGTATGAATATGAATTACATTGAATTAGTAAACAGGTTCTGGGAGCTGGATGAAAGCTGGCAGTTTACCTGTTGTGAGACGAGGCTTTACTTCTATCTGCTGCGGACAGCCAACCGGTTGGGGTGGATAGAGAATTGGTTTCACTCGGAAGAAAAATTGGCAGCCAATGTCGGCGTTTCCCCCAAATCCATAAAAAAAGCCCGGGACCGTCTGGTAGAGGCCGGTTTGATCACTTTTGAAAAGGGAGGTATGGGACATGCGCACAAAACAAGGTATGACATTTTACCACCTAAAGGTACCCCTAAAGGTACCCCTACAGGGCACCCTACAGGTAACCCTACAGGGACCCCTAACGGGCACCCTTTATTAAATAAAACAAATCAAACCAAATATAAGAAAGAGGAATCACTCACTTCAGACAGGATAGAGAAACAAAAAAAAATATTTGTACCCCCTACCTGCGAAGAAGTAAAGGTCTATTGTGAAAGCCGGGGCAACAGGATCCGCGCGGAACAGTTTGTGAATTTTTATGCCTCCAAAGGGTGGATGGTTGGCAAAAACCGGATGAAGGACTGGAAAGCCGCCATCCGTACCTGGGAAGCCAAAGAAAAGAAAGGAGAAAATGATGGAAGGAATCCGGGAATTCAGGGAGAACCTGAGCAACCAACCTACGGAAACTATTAATGTAACGGAGGAACAGCTATTGCCTTATAAACAGTTATTCATGAAAGTGGCCGGGAACGCCGTCCGGGGCGGATTTGTGGTGGACGACAGCAACCGGCAGATTGTGAGCGCGCTGTTCCTGTACTTCCTCGGCCTGCCCGGCCCGCTCGATTTCAGGAAAGGGCTTTGGCTGGAAGGGCCGGTCGGTACCGGGAAGAGTACCCTGATGATCGTCTTTGCCGCCTTTATGCAATACCTCGAACGGGGATTCAAGGTCTATATCTGCAGCGATGTGACCAACGAATATTCCCTGACCGGCAACCTCGACCTCTATCTCAGCAACCGGTACGGCATCATCAAAGGGCCCGCTGAGATGTGTTTCGATGAGCTGGGGCGTGAACCGGTCCCGGCCGGCTACTATGGCAACAAAATGAACGTCCTGCAACACATTTTGCACATCCGCTACAACTATTGGCGGACCCAGGGCGTCCGCACCTTTGTTACCACCAACATGGATGCCGAACGGGTCGGCCAGTTCTACGGCCTCTATATCCGCGACCGGCGTAAAGAGATGTTCAATGTCGTTCCCCTGCTGGGCGCCAGCAGGCGGTAACCCTCTAAAGAATTTATTCTTACTTCTTAACTTCTTACTTCTTGACTTCTAAAAACAAACAAATTACATACAATTTAAAACAACAATACGATGAAAAATCAATTAATTTCAGAATTAGCCCGGCGGAAAGTGGTCGAACGTTATGTGTGCAGGTTCCGGTTCGACAGGGAATTACTCAAAGATCTTGCCCAGGAAGTCTATATCGCCCTCCTGGAGTTTCCCGAAAATAAAATTGTTAATCTGGGCAGGCAGGGGGGACTCATACCCTTTGCGTTAGCGATAGCCAGAACAATGATATTTTCAACAACCAGTCAGTTTTATTATAAATATTTGCGTTATGAAAAATACGAAGGAGGAAATCAATTTTATTGTGAAGAATTTTCAGATGATCAGGAAAGAATATGAACCTGACACCTCTATTTTCCGGGATGAAGGCCTGGCGCAACAGTTGATGGTACGGCTCTGGCGACTTGAAGAGCATGAGATCAATCTCTTTATCCTCTATACCGAAATCCCCTCTTACCGGAAAGTAGGCGAAATTTTGGGGGTCAGTTACGGAACAGTTAAAAATGAAATGGATAAAATAAGGAGGAAATTAAAATGATATTAGACATGCTTATGATTCAGTTTAGCGTCTGCTTCATCGTAGACGTCTCCGGAGTAGTTGGAACAGGCAAAGCCTTTTTGCGGCGCCTGCTCCTCGGCAAAGAGGCCGCGGCGGTAGAGTACCGCCTGCGTCCCTTTGACTGCTCCCTCTGTATGTGTTTCTGGACCACGCTCATCTACCTGCTCGTGCAGGAAGGCCCCACCCTCACCACCCTGAGTGGCGCCTGCCTCTCCGCCTGCACCGCCGACCTGATGACCACCCTCATCATCAGCGTAAAAGAGTGGGGGATACGGATGCTCTCCCTGATTCATTGACAATGGACAGTGAACAATGGACAGTGAACAATGGACAATTGTTTTAAGTCCCGGAGGGACGCCCTATCTTAGCCCAGGGCAACGCCCTGGGTAATAGATGATAAGAGAAAAGGAGTGC
>JAJQES010000238.1 GCA_021201565.1 Tannerellaceae bacterium | reverse complement strand
GTTCTACCGGGGCACATTGGGGAAATTTTGTAAGTATTTCTATACCTTCTATTACTTTCTCATAGAATCGTTTTGCATACGTTGGATTTAGATTGTAATAGTAGTCATATATTTCAACAAAAGAGGAGGCAGCCCGGATTTGCCAGCGAATGTTCATAAACGATCTTTGAATTTTAGTATGACTTCTTCATGGGGGATGTAAATACCTTCTTCCATTTCCCGGATAGACTGTTCAATACGGTTTAGTTTCTCTTCATTTGTGAAGATTCCCGGACGATTAGGATCAAGTAATACTAATTCATCTATATCCTTATCTGAAAGTCTTTTGTGATAAGCAATAGCAGGCTCACTGAGCTTATTCTTTTCTGGATTATCTTCCGGTAATTTATATTTCTTTTCCATACGTTAATTGTTTGATTATTTATCTGTTCCAAATATAGAAATATTCTTTATATAAACGTGTGGAAATTCTCTTTTTTATCTCTCCCGGACAAACTCTAAATCCAATAGTCTTTTTGCTGTTGGCCGGTACTTTTTGGATCCGGAAAACTCTTGTTTACAGCTCCAAAGACTACCGGATAGGGGCAAAAAGACTACTGGTACATCTGAAAAACGTTGCCGGTACCGGCTGCTTCTTTTAGGGGTAGATTTTATTTTCTATCATTATTTTTGCAAGTTTGTGCTACGGATTTGATAAATCGTGTTACTTTTGTGCGAAGTTTTTAATGAATCTAACTTAATTCGGAATGAAAAGAAACCTGATTGGTGTAGCCTCTCTTTTACTATTGGCTTCTGTCTCCCGGGCGGATGAACTTCCGGTGGATAGCACGGTTTATCTGCAGGGAGTGGTAGTGACGGCCAATAAAATCAATGTAAATCGTAATAGTGTGCCTCTTTCTATCTCGGTCATTGACCGCCAACAAATAGAGGCGAGTAGTGAATCGGCTTTGTTGCCTGTGTTGTCACAGTATGTGCCTAATTTGTTTGTCACGGCAAAAGGAATCACTGGTTTTGGTGTAAACAATGGTTCAGGGGGAACTGTCAATATCCGTGGGGTAGGACAGAGTAATAAAGTGCTGATGCTTTTTGACGGCCAACCTCAGTGGGCGGGTATTTTCGGGCACTCCCTGCCGGATACCTATGTGGCGTCGGATGTGGAGAAAGTGGAAGTGATCCGGGGTCCCGGTTCTCTTTTATACGGGTCCAATGCGATGGGAGGAGTGGTGAATATCATTACCCGTGACCAGTTGCAGGATGGACGGCGCACGCAGGCCCGGTTGTTATGGGGATCGTATGGAACGCAGAAGTATATGGTCAATAACGGATATAAAAGCGGTAAATTCAGCAGTTTTGTCTCGTTAAATCATGACCGCACGGATGGGCACCGGGTAAATAATTCGTTTCATATCACCAATGGCTTTGGTAAGATCGGGTATGAAATCAATGAAAACCTGAAAGCGACTGCCGATGTCAGTGTAGCGAAATTCTTTACACAGAATCCGGGTTCTATTTATGATCCGGTAACGGATTATCTGGTGGATGTGGTACGGGGCACGACTTCGTTTGCCCTGGAAAACAATTACGGAAAGACCAGCGGGGCACTCCGTGTGTTCTACAATTGGGGGAACCATGAAATTAATGACGGCTATTATGGTCCTAACAGTTCCCAGAACCAGAAAACACCCCGTGAGTTTCTGTTCCGGTCGCTGGACCACAATACCGGCGTGCTTTTATATCAATCATTCCGCCTGCTGCCGGGGAACAGTTTTACCGTAGGGATTGACTACAAGAACTGGGGAGGGGAAGCGTGGAATAAAAACAACGATGGCACCCGGACAGATATTATTGATAAAACAGTGAACGAAACGGCCGCTTACCTGATCATGCAACAGGATTTGTTTGATAAGGTGAGTATCAACGCCGGGGTACGGTATGAACATAATGAGGCGTTTGGCGGGGAATGGGTGCCGCAGGTAGGTGTCACCTATCGTCCGATTGAGACTAATGTGATCAAAGCCTCGCTCTCAAAAGGATTCCGCAGCCCAAACATACGGGAACTTTACATGTATGAACCGGTGGCCAATGCAGAGCTGAATCCGGAGAGCATGCTGAATTATGAAGTTTCCGTGGGCCAGTCTTTTCTGGATGGAAAAGTATATGCGGAAGTAACCGGTTTCTTTATTGATGGAAAAGATATGATCCAGGCGGCTGAAATATCGTCGGGCGGAAGAAAGAATATGAATGTAGGAAGTTTCATTAACAAAGGAATAGAAGTAGAGGGACGCTGGCATGTGCTGTCTAACCTGCACCTGGATGCTAACTATAGTTACCTGCATACCAGCAAACCGATCAATTTTGCCCCTAAACATAAGCTGGCGGGGAACCTGACATACCAGCCGGGGCGTTTTACAATCCATGTAAATGTGTTATCCGTATATGACTTTTATCCGGATAATATTTCTGACTATGCGAATATGGTAAGTTTACCGGATACAGAAAGTTTTACCACTTTGAATGCAAAAGTGGCGTATCTGATAGGAAGCCGTACCAAAGGAATTAATCTGTTCCTGAAAGGAGAGAACCTGACTGCCACACGTTATGAGTACAGGATAGGATATCCTATGCCTAAGGCTGTGTTTATGGCCGGGTTAGATATAACTTTTTAAAGACACTGGTTTACAATAAAACAATTATTTGTTTATGGAAAGAGGCTGTAGAGATTACATCCTCTTTTTGTTTTATGTTTAAAAACATAATCAGTTAAATTCCAGCCTTCTTTTTTTGTTTTTTTGCCGGACTCCTTTATATTTGGTTAGAAAGTGGAACATTGTTTCAAATATGGAAAACACAATTTCAAATATGGAAAAAGCAGAGGAGAATTATAAGGTGCCGAACCTGGAAAAGGGGATTGCCGTGCTGGAGTATCTTTCTCTCCGGGCGGATGGTGAAACCCTGCAGGAGATAAAGGGGGCGCTGGAGATTTCCCAGACCACTGCTTACCGGATTTTGAATACATTGGTCCGCCTGGGCTATTTGTTATATAATGAGGATACAAAACGCTATAAACTCTCCCGCAAATTACTGACCCTTGGATTTCGTTCCCTGAATGAGCATAATTTACTGGAGACGGTTCTTCCCCGTTTGCGTGACCTGCGTGACCGGGTGGAAGAGACGGCCTGTTTCGGAGTGCTGGGAAGTAAAAAAGGCATTTTTATTGAACAGGCGCAGGGACATCATACCTTTCGTTTTGTATTGACTCCCGGTAAACCCTTTGAACTGCATTGTTCTGCTCCGGGAAAAGCGATTATGGCGTATCTGCCTGTGACTGTGCGGGACCGTTATCTCTCTTTTATGGAGTTTACCCGCTTTAATGAACGAACCATCATTACCCGGGAGAAATATCTGGAAGAACTGGAAAAGGTAAGGCAACGGGGATATGCCATGGATAACGAGGAGGAACTGAGCGGAGTGATCTGCGTAGGGGCCCCTATCTTTAATTTTACAGGCTATCCGTGCGGCGCTATCTGGATTTCCGGCCCTAAAGACCGGTTGAGTCCCGATGTGGTGAAATCCTCCGTGGTGCACATCAAAGAGATCGCGCGGCAGGTTTCGGCCGAATTAGGGTACAGCAAAGCACAAAAGACATACTAACAGGAAAGACATGAAAACACAAATCTACAATTTACGCTATTTTTTGACTGTTTCCCTTATGCTTTATCTGGGATTCCCGGTCAAAGCGACTGATCCGTACTTTCCTACGGACATCAAATTAAACGCTAAAGGTGAACTCATTTTTACGCAAAAAGGGACAAAAAGTATTGAGTTTTACTCACCCGGTGGAGACATCCACCTGCGTTCTATTCAGTTGCAGGAAACTCCTACCGGTTTACTGCCTGATGGGGATAAACTGTATGTGACTACCTTTGAGAGCCAGGGGAAGCTACTAATTCTCTCGCAGGAATCCGGTACGGTAGAGGCGGTTATTCCTACCGGGTCAGGCGCCTGCTATCCGTTGTTGTCTCCGGATGGAAAATCGATTTATGTCTGTAACCAGTTTTCTACCACGGTATCCGAGATTGACCCGGTAAACCGGAAGGTAACACGCACGGTGAAAGCCTTACGTGAGCCCCGGAGTGCTGTGTTCAGTAAAGACGGAAGGTATCTGTTTGTCACCAATTTCCTTCCTGCCCAGCGGGCAGATGTAGATGTTGTGGCGGCGTGTGTGTCTGTGATTGAGATGCAGAGCTTTACCCGGATAAAGGATATTCAGCTGGCAAACGGAAGCAATGCGGTACGGGGTATCTGTATTACTCCGGACGGAAAATATATTTATACCTCCCATAACCTGGGACGTTTCGCGGTTCCTACCTCCCAGTTACAACAGGGATGGATGAATACAAGTGCGTTCAGTGTGATCGATGTGGATAAGCTGGAATGCCTGGGAGCGGTCGTGGTGGATGAGCCGGAACGTGGCGCGGCCGGGATCTGGGACATGGATTGCACGGAAGAGTATATATTTGTGGTTCATTCCGGAACGCACGAAGTGAGTATTATTGATCATCCGGCGATGCGGAAGAAGTTTGAGGCCTATCCCAACAAAGATAATTTAAGTTATGACCTTCGTTTCCTGTATGGATTGCGGGAACGCATTCCCCTGGAGGGGAATGGCCCGCGTAATCTGGTGTACGCTAACAATCAGCTGATTATCCCTACTTATTTTGCGGATGTACTGAATTTTGTAGATGTGGAGAGCCGGAACGTCCTGGGGGTGAATCTCAATCCGGACCGTACGGAGACGCCGGAACACCTGGGGGAGAAGTATTTCAATGACGCGACCAAATGTTTCCAGGAATGGCAAAGCTGTAACGGATGCCATCCGGGAGATGCCCGTACGGATGGAATGAACTGGGACCTGATGAACGATGGAGTCGGAAATCCGAAAAACTGCAAAAGCCTGTTGTATAGTCATGTGACCCCTCCCAATATGATATCAGGGATCCGGGCCAATGCGGAGATTGCCGTGCGGGCCGGATTCAGGCATATCCAGTTCTTTGATATAGAAGAGGAAGATGCTGCGTATGTAGATGCCTACCTGAAAGCGTTGCGTCCGGTTCCCAGCCCTTACCTGGTGGATGGCGCCCTTTCGGAAAAAGCGAAAGAGGGACGTAAAGTATTTGACAAACTGAAATGCGGGGAATGCCACAATGGACCCTACTATACGGATATGAAAATGTACCGGATCGGGGAGGATATTGAATTTGAACAGGGATGGGATACCCCTACGCTGATAGAGTGCTGGCGTACGGCTCCTTATCTGTTTGATGGCCGGGCTGCTACCATGGAAGAGGTTTTTGAGGTACACAAACATGGTGTGAATAAAAAACTGACCAAAAAAGAGATCGAAGCGCTTGCTGAATATGTAAACTCCCTTTAACGCCTGGACGGATGAATTACTGCCAAAAAATAAATTATAACATCTACACAACGGAAAAAGATGATTTTCCGGTTATGGTAGACCGTTTGCTGGCTGGCCTGCCGGAAGAGGAATCAATCGTACGGCTGGTTTTTTTAGGAATGCCCCGCAATAACGGTGAATACCTGGAACGCCAGCAGATCCTGCGTACCAAAACAGCTGCCCGGTTCGGACGGGAATTGCCTGCGATGAGTTATGTGGCCCAACCGCCTTTGAACGGGGCACTTATTCTGGAAGTACATAGTTACCGGCCGGATGCGGAGGACCGGATCGTTTACCGTACAGCCGGAGATGTTCCGTATGTGTTGATTGAAAATAGGTCCGGACGGTTTCTATTTGCCGGTGGCTTTCAGGGGGATATCCTGCAGGATTCGATTGCCGGACAGTCGCATGCTGTTTTCGGTTGGATAAATGAGCTCCTGGAAAAGGAACACTTCCCTATTCATAGTATTATACGCCAATGGAATTATATAGAACAAATTACCGCCAGCCAGAACGGAAACCAGAACTATCAGTCTTTTAATAATGCCAGAAGTGAATTTTATGCTAAAACAAACTGGAACAACGGGTATCCTGCCGCTACGGGAATCGGTAGCGATCTGGGAGGAGTGTTAATAGATTTTGACGCTGCTCTGTTTACCTCTCCTGACACTTACGCAACACCAATCGACAACAAACTACAAATAGCCGCGCATGCTTATTCCGGACAGGTATTAGCCTCTGCGCAAAATCAACGTTCTACGCCTAAGTTTGAACGGGCCAAACGTATCACCTCCGGAAGCTGGCAACTGGTATATATATCCGGTACTGCCGCTATCCGGGGAGAAGAGAGCCTGGCGGGTGTAGGACTGGAAAGACAGTTCCATATCACAATGGAAAATATCGCTCAGCTGATTGATAAGGCTGTGCCGGTGATGTTGAGAGTCTACCTGAAAAACAGGGAAGATTATGAGGAGGCGGCCCGTATCATGAACACCTATTATCCGTCTTTACCGGTCTCTTATATGTGTGCGGACGTGTGCCGTGATGAACTATTGATAGAGATCGAGGGGATTGCTGTTACACAGGACTAAATAATCAATCAATATTTTATAAACGTATGAGAAAACATTTGCTTACGAACCTATTCGTTCTCGGGATTTTTGTCATTTCCCTGAACGCATGTAATTGTAATAACAGTTCTGAAAACTGCGACGAAAACACAAACTGTAAAACTAAAAGTGAAATGAAGTATTCTAAAAAGTACACAAATGCAGACTTCTACAAAGATGGGAAGTTTGATGAAGCGGTTGCTATGGAGGCAATGAAAGATATGTTTGAGTTTTATGATGTACCTTTTACGCCATTTATGGAAAAAGAAGTATGGGTGACTGACTTCGGCCTGGGAGATTTTGAGAATGTAGGTATGGGAGGGGTGTTCTGGGTAAATGATCAGGAACACAATTATTTTGCGCATGCTATCTATCTGTTGCCCGGACAGATGATCCCGGAACATGCGCATGTGCGTACTGCGTTTGCCCCAAAGTTTGAAACCTGGATGGTTACCAAAGGATGGGCATATAACTTCTCGGAAATAGGAGAGGAGATTCCAAACGGACCGGCGATCCCGGCCTCTCACGGAGCAGTTAAAAGTAAAAACTGGGTAGTTCAGCAGGTAGGTGAAATTATCCATCTGAAAAAAGAAGAATCTTTCCACTTCCTGATGGCCGGACCGGAAGGGGCTATTGTGGATGAGTGGGCCTGTTACCATGACAATGACGGATTGCGTTTTACCAATCCGGTTGCGGCTTTATAAGAGTTTGACGCCACTTTATAATTAACTTATTCATGAAAAAAAGTAGTTTGCTGATTTATTCCCTCTCCTTTTTATTATTGCCGGGTGCGATGGCACAGCGGCAAAAGCAGCCGGCGACCTGGACGGATGATGTGGTCCGGGAGAAGGTGGCTTTGCGGAAAAAAGTAGAGAGTGCCGGTATGCCTGTTTCCTCTTCGTTTATGAAATCCAAACAGGCTGCCGCGAAACTGACAGCCAATGTGACCGGGCAGGAACAGCTGGTGCTGGTTACCGCCTGTGGTCCTGACGGTGATGACTGGGATTGGTCTGTATGGGCAAATGCCAGATTGCTGAAAGCTGACGGAACCTCTGTGTGGCTGGATGAACTGGATCCGGTATTCTGGCGGAGCGGTTCCGGAACAATCCGTAAAAACCAGGATTACAGAGGAAATCCACTGAGTATAGCCGGAAAGAAGTATGAGCATGGGATTATTTGCCATGCGAATGGTATTTTAGTGTATGATCTGGGAAAAGAGTATGTCAGCTTTGAAACAGAAGTGGGGATTGCTGACTATTCACAGGTGGGAAGTGTCTATTTTTCTATTACCAATGTTTATCCCCGTGAAGAAGTCGCTAAGTTGTTTACGGCTTACCCGCAGGAACTGGGTAAACTGACTCCGTATGTAGATGTGATGGAGAGCTGGCTGGCGACTCCGGATGCTTCAGCCGAAAAAGAGATCCTGGAGAATATGTTTGCTGACCTGAAAGAGGCTTCCTGGTTTAAAGGAGAAGTACAGCGTATCGGGCAGGAGAACCAGGTAGATAAGCAGATCGCTGCTTATCTGGAACTGATCCAGCAAACCGCCAAAATACTGGAATTACAGACCGAACTGGAATGGCTGAATCTGGAAGCGGTCCGGATGGCTTTCGCGGATATGAAAAAGATGAAAGGGTTCGATGCGGCTGCTTACCAGCCGGTAATGGATGAACTGGAACAATTGGTAAAAGGAGGCTTTGACGGTATCTATAAAGGGGATCAGCAGGCCCTCCGGAACGCGGAAAAAGCAGTTGCCAATAAAAAACAGATTCTGTTGGGTAATCCGTTATTAGATACGGATAAGTTAGTGGCTACCCGTTTCAGACCGGGCCTGAATGCCCGTAAGATTATGGCTCCTTCCTTAGGTACCCAGGCGAATAACTGGAGTAACCAGCAATCTACCCGCCGGGATGGTTTTGACGCGGAGATCATTGAATTAAGTAACCTGCGGGGAGACTTACAGAGCCGTACGGTCTTTAAACCGGAAAACACGGCTTCTATTGCTGACCTGAAACTCCATTGGGAGGGGGATAAAGTGATGTTTACTTCGCTGATGCCTGACCGCCGCTGGAACGTGTTTGAGATAGGGTTGGACGGGAATGGTCTTACACCGTTGATAGAAACTGTTGAGCCGGACCTGGAATTTTATGATGGTACCTGGTTGCCTGACGGACGTGTGATCGCGAATTCAAATATTGGTTACCAGGGGGTGCCCTGTGTGAACGGAAGTGACCCGGTTGGAAATATGGTGCTTTATGATCCGGCCAATAAACAGATGCGCCGCCTGACTTTTGACCAGGATGCAAACTGGAACCCTGTGATCATGCACAACGGACGTGTGATGTATGTGAGATGGGAGTATACCGACCTGACGCATTACTTTTCACGTATTGTGATGCACATGAATCCTGACGGAACTGAAAACAAAGCGTTGTTTGGTAGTGGAGCGATGTTCCCTAACAGTACGTTTGATGTGCAACCGTTACCCGGACATTCGTCTGCGTTTGTGGGAGTGATCTCCGGACATCATGGGGTGGCCCGTTCCGGACGTTTGATCCTGTTTGACCCGGTCAAAGCCCGGAAAGGTGTTGAAGGGATGATTCAGGAAATACCGTACCGTAACCGTGAGATCATTCCTGAAATTAAGGATGAACTGGTCAATGACGTATGGCCTCAGTTTGTGAAACCGATGCCTTTGAATGATGCTTACTATTTAGTGTCTGCCAAATTGCATCCGAAAGACCTGTGGGGGTTATACCTGGTGGATGTGTATGACAATGTGACCTGTATCGCAAAATCCGAAGGGGAAGGGTTTATCAGTCCGATCGCTGTCCGCAAAACCAATACTCCTCCGGTGATTCCTGACCGTATCAAACCGGAATCTAAAGAAGCCACTGTCTTTATCCAGGATATTTACGAAGGGGAAGGATTGCGGGATGTGCCTCGCGGCCGGATTAAAAACCTGCGTATCCATGCGTATGAATATGCGTATGTAAATTCTCCTTCTGACCATTATGCCCAGGGAATCCAGAGCGGATGGGATATTAAACGTTTGCTGGGTACTGTTCCGGTGGAAGAAGACGGATCTGTGATCTTTACTATTCCGGCAAATACACCAATTTCTATCCAGCCGCTGGATGAAGAGGGTGCCGCTGTCCAATGGATGCGTAGCTGGTTTACCGGTATGCCGGGGGAAATTGTCTCCTGTGTCGGATGTCATGAAGACCAGAACCAGATTCCTATTCCTAAACGGGTCATTGCTTCGCAAAAGGCGCCCGTTCCTTTAACACTGGCTGAAGGTGGTCCACGTTCTTTTACGTTTGACCTGGAAGTACAGCCTATTCTGGACCGTGCGTGTATCTCCTGCCATACAGGTGAGCGAAAAGCATTTGACCTGCGTGGGGGAACGAAGGACAGCCGGGGGTTTGGTACCTCTTATCTGAACCTGCATCCGTATGTGCACCGCCAGGGGCCGGAAGCGGATATGCCGGTTTTGCAGCCGTACGAATACCATGCCAATACCAGTGAGCTGGTCCGTATCCTCAAAGTAGGGCACTACAATGTGCAACTGACGGATGAAGAATGGGAAAAACTGTATAACTGGATTGATTATAATGCACCTGATAAAGGATATTTTACAGCGACTAAACACGATCGTTTCCCTTACCAGGGCTATGACCAGATTGCACGCCGCATCGAATTGAATAACAAGTATGCGTTGGGTGCGGGGGTAGACTGGAAGAAAGAGGTTGAAGAGTATGCCGCTTACCTGAAAGGAAAAGGAGAGATCACTCCTGAATATCCGGAAAAAGAAACTCCTCTGAAAGAGAAAGAGTTGAAAGTCAAAGGATGGCCTTTTGGAAAAGAGACGGTCCAGGCTATGCTGGCAAAAGAAAAAGAGACCCGTAAAGAAGTCACTGTCGCTCCGGGTGTGAAAATTAATTTTGTGCGGATCCCGGCCGGTGAATTTGTCATGGGAAGCTACAACGGAATGAAAGACAACAGGCCTGCTTTCAAAGCGAAAGTAAACAAAGGGTTCTGGATGGCTGAAGTTGAAATTACCAATGAACAGTACAAGGCACTTGTTCCTGAGCATGACAGCCGGTATGTGGACCAGTTCTGGAAAGACCATACAAATGCCGGATATCCGGCGAACCTGCCGGAACAACCGGTGATCCGTGTCAGCTATGAAGATGCGATGAAATATTGTCAGAAGCTGAGTGAGATGACAGGCCTTACCATTACATTGCCGACGGAAACGCAGTGGGAATGGGCCTGCCGTGCAGGAAGTGAAGAGGACTTCTGGTATGGTAACCTGAACGCTGATTTCAGTAAATATGAGAATCTGGCGGACAAGCAGCTTTCCAAAATGGCGGTCAGTGGGGTAGACCCGCAGCCTATGAGCGAGAATAATCCCTGGTTCCCGTATTACAATTATCTGCCACGTGCGGAAGGAGTGGATGACGGACACATGATCCAGACAGACTCTCGTTCTTTTGAGGCGAATCCGTTTGGCCTGTATAGCATCCATGGGAATATCGCGGAATGGACCCGGTCTGACTATGTCCCTTACCCGTTAAGTAATAAAGTTAAAACATCTTCAGAATACAAAGTTGTGCGTGGAGGTTCGTATATTGACCGTCCCAAATTCTCAACTGCTTATGCCCGTAAATCCTATTATCCCTGGCAACGTGTTCATAATGTTGGATTTAGGGTAGTTATAGAAGACTAATAACTCCTGCCGGTACCCGGTTGCTTACCGGCCGGGTACCGGTACTCAACTTAATAAATGTAAAAATGAAGGCTACTGTAAAAAGATTTATCTCCTCGTATGTAACGACCCTTGGTTTGTTGTTCCTCTATGCGGTTGCACTGGGATGGGCAACTTTTATTGAACATTCGCACGGAACGGCTGTTGCCAAATCACTGGTCTATTACTCACCTCTTCTTTTCCTGGTTCAGTTTCTGTTTATCCTTAATTTTATAGGGGTTACTATGCGCTACCAGCTGTTGAAGAAAGGGAAGTGGGGATATCTGATATTGCATGTCGCTTTTATTATTATCCTGGCGGGCGCATTGATTTCCCATGTTTTCGGTGAAGAAGGTATGCTGCACATACGGGAGGGAGAAGCGTCCAATGAACTGATTATTCAGGGTGGATCGGGGGAAGTGATCCGGACTCATACGTTACCTTTTCATGTAGAACTTCTTAAATTTACGATTACCCGTTATCCGGGGTCTAACAGTCCTTCTTCGTACGAAAGTGAATTGCTGTTTCATGTGGACGGACAGACACTGAATAAACGGGTGTTTATGAATAATGTGGTGGATCTGAAAGGGTATCGTTTTTTCCAGGCTTCTTATGACAGGGATGAACAGGGGACTATCCTTTCTGTAAATAAAGATGTAGCAGGACGGAATGTGACTTATGCCGGGTATCTGCTGTTGGTTATCGGATTTGTATTCTGTCTGACCGGGAAAAATTCCCGTTTCCGTCAGTTGAGCCGCCAGCTAACAGAGATTAAAATGCGGGAGAAAGCCACCTTATTGGTGATGGGACTCTGCCTGGCTCTGCCCATGTCTGCTCAGGATAGCTCACGCACTCCGTGGGACGCGGTTCAGGAACATGTGGTTCCGGCAGAACATGCCGCCTTATTTGGAGCACTTCCGGTCCAGTCCGGAAGGGGAAGGATGATGCCTGTCAACACCTTTTCATCTGAAATAGTACGCAAACTTCATAAAGCGGAGAAAATCGGCACACTGAATCCGGACCAGTTCCTGATCAGTCTTCTGGCCATGCCTCAGATGTGGATGCAGGTACCTTTTATCGCTTATTCCAACAAAGAAATGTCGGTCTATTTTGATCTGACCGAAAAAAAGTGTGCGTATGTGGAGTTTTTTGATTCAAACGGGCACTATAAGTTACAGGCCAAACTGGAAGAGGCATATAACAAGCGGCCGGAGGAGAGAAACGGATTTGATAAGGAAGTAATGAAACTGGATGAAAAAGTAAATATCCTGTATGAATTATTCAGTTATCAGATGTTGAAACTATTTCCTCTGGAGGATGACCCGAACCATACCTGGTATGCACCCGGTGATAATTTATCCCTCTTTCCGGAGGAAGATGCCAGCTTTATTACCGGTGTTGTCCAATGGTATTTATCGGAAGTGGTGGAAAGCCTGCAAACAGGTGATTGGGAGCAACCGGAAAAGATTCTGGAGATGATTCAGATTTACCAGAAGGAGAAGAATACGACCCTGGAGATTGATCCGCGAAAACTGGAAACCGAGATCCGGTATAATCAGCTTAATCCGTTCCGGCTCTGTAAGATCTTCTATCTGAGTCTGGGAGGTATTTTATTGATCCTGACATTTATCTCTTTGTTCCGGACCCGTACATGGATTACCTGGACGATCCGTCTTTTATGGGTGGCCGTGTTGGGTGCTTTTCTGTTCCAGATGGCGGGAATGGGGATGCGCTGGTCTATCGGGGGATATGCTCCCTGGAGTAATTCGTACGAAACGATGGTGTATGTTGCCTGGGCCTCTGTATTAGGGGGATTGATCTTTATGTGGCGTAGTCCGGTCACGTTTGCACTGGCTACCCTGTTCGGAGGCATTATCCTGTTTGTTTCCGGATTGAACTGGATGGATCCGCAGATCAATACACTGGTACCTGTATTGAAATCGCCCTGGTTGATGTTCCATGTGGCTGTTATCGTAGCCGCTTATGGATTCTTTGGTATCAGTTTCCTGTTGGGGATTACTGACCTGGTATTACTGGTTTTCCTTAAAAAAGAGAATAAGCAACTGCTCACTATACGGGTAAAAGAATTAAGTATTGCGAATGAAATGTCTCTGATTATCGGGTTGGCCCTGATGACGATCGGAACCTTTCTGGGTGCAGTCTGGGCTAATGAATCCTGGGGGCGTTACTGGGGCTGGGACCCTAAAGAGACCTGGGCGTTGGTGACTGTAATTGTCTATGCTATAGTGATTCACCTCCGGTTGGTAAAGCGATGGTACACGGCCTGGTCCTTTAATATGCTATCCGTATTGGCATTTGGTTCTGTGTTGATGACCTACTTTGGGGTTAATTATTTTTTAAGCGGCATGCACTCGTATGGACAGAATGACCAGGCGGGCGGAATTTTACTTTATTCCGGGATCGCACTATTACTGATTGCTCTGCTGGGAGCTATTTCATACAGAAAAAGTAAAAGATATTCTTAAACATACTAAAAAACAAATTATGAGAACATTTAGTCATGTAGGGATTCCTACTACAGAAAACAAAGAAGGTGCTGTTTAGAATGAAGTACTGAGTGTTTGGCTGACGGATTACAGCCAGAGTCCGAACAAGATCGAATTTCTGAAATTTGAGGAAGGGTCCTGTTTGCCGGAACTGATTCAGACGACTGCTCACCTGGCGTATGTAGTGCCAAACCTGGAAGAAGCGCTGAAAGATACCAACGTTATTTTTGAACCGTTGGTATGTAACGAAAGCCTCACTATCGCCTTCATCGAAGAAGAAGGCATCGCCATCGAACTGATGGAAGTGAAATAACAAACACAAACTTTAAAATTAAAAATATCATGTCAACTATTAAAACAAAATTCATAAATGATCCGGAACAGGTAACTCCTGAATTACTGGAAGGGTATGTATTGGCTTATCCCGATATGGTGAAATTAGCCGGTGAAAATATTGTGGTACGCTCTACTCCGAAGGATGAAAAGAAAGTAGCGATTGTTACTCTGGGTGGCTCAGGCCATGAACCTGCCCTGAGTGGATTCGTAGGAGAGGGGATGCTGGATTGTTCGGTTGTGGGAGATGTGTTTGCGGCTCCGGGTGCACAACGGCTGTTCCAGGGATTACAGTTGATGAAAAGAGAAGCCGGTATTCTGTTGGTGGTACTTAACCATTCCGGTGATGTCATGAGTGCTAATATGGCCTGCCAGTTAGCCGAACGGGCGGGTATTAAAGTAAAACAATTGCTTACCCATGACGACATCAGCGCCGGTATCGGAGCTTCTGCAACTGACCGCCGTGGCCTGGCCGGTTGTGTGCCGCTGTTTAAAATATTAGGTGCTGCTGCTGAGGAAGGTAAAACATTGGACGAACTGATCGAAATTGGTGAACGTTTCAATAAGAATGTAGCTACCTTAGCAGTCGCTATGCGTTCCTGTACTCATCCGCAAAATAATGGTACGATCAGTGACCTGCCGGAAGGCATTATGGAGATCGGTATGGGTCAGCACGGAGAAGGAGGCGGTGGACAGCAGCCTTTGGTTTCTGCCGATGAGACAGCCGCTCAAATGGTAGACCTGCTTTGCAGGCAGTTAACACCGGCAGCAGGTGATAAACTGATGCTGATCATCAACGGAGTAGGGGCAACGACTCACATGGAACTGAACATCGTATTCCGTAAAGCATACAAAGAACTGGAAGCAAGAGGTATGGAAGTAGTATATGGACGTATCCAGGAAATCCTGACTGTACAGGAACAGGCCGGATTCCAGATGATCATTGCCAAACTGGACGACGATCATATCGATTACCTCAAAAACAAAAAAGCAGAAACTCCGTATTGGACAACAATAGGGAAATAACTTTTGAGTAGTTAGTAGTTGGTAGTTAGTAGTACATTCGCTTTGCTCATTTAGTAGATTCTCCTCCGGAGAATAAAAATGAAACGGATTTCTACTAACTACCAACTACTAACTACCAACTACTTAAAATAATATGGACAAGCTAACAATAGAATGCTTTAAAGGCATGTTGAATAAGGCATTGGAGCAGATCCGGGAACGGGAGGATGAATTTTCCAGACTGGATGCTGTGATCGGTGACGGTGACCATGGGACTGCGATTGTTACGGCACTTTCGGCTGTGGTGAAAGCGGCCGGCAATGGTTCTGAATTTAAATCCATGCTCAATGATATGGGGTTTGGTGTGATGCTGGAAACCAGTGGTTCTACCAGTACCCTGTTGGGGGCCTTTTTCCTGGGAATGAGTGATCATGCGGCCGGTACTGAACTGGATGCGGCCGGTGTCAAAGCTATGTTCGCCGGAGGTTTGGCAAATGTACAGAAACAGACGCAGGCAAAACAGGGCGATAAAACGATGATGGATGCGTTAATCCCTGCGGTTGAAGCAATGAAGGCAACAGATTCCGGTGATATTTCGGTGTTGTTGGATGCCGCTGCCAAAGCAGCTCTTCAGGGAGCAGAGGATACGGTTCAGATGAAAGCCAATTTCGGGCGTGCCCGTAATTATGGGGAACGTTCCATAGGGTATGCAGACAGTGGTGCTACTTCCTGGAGCTGTATGTTCGCCGCTTTTGCGGAAGCGGTTAAATAAATTTTTAAGTAGTTAGTAGTTGGTAGTTAGTAGTACGTTCGCGTTGCTCACTTAATAGAAAAGTAGAACGGGTAAAGCGAGTATCTACCAACTACCAACTACTAACTACCAACTACTTAAAATAACAAAAATGGCTGATTTAGACGATTTAAGAGAAGGATGTGATTTTGGACTGGGAGAAAGTGCCGGAGAACAGGGCTTTCATGTAAAAGGGGCGCTTCATCTTCCGTGGGGAATGAAAGACCGTTTATCACGTATTTTCAATCCGGAAACCGGAAAAACGGTAATGCTTGCCTTCGACCATGGGTTCATTATGGGACCTACTTCCGGTGTGGAACGGATTGACCTGAATATACTTCCCTTAGTAGAATATGCTGACTGTTTGATGTGTACACGTGGAATTCTGCAATCCACCGTTCCCCCGACAGTCAATAAACCTATATGCCTCCGGTCGGACGCGGGCACTTCTATCTTGACCGAACTTAATGACAATGTGATTATTGACATTGAAGACGCCATCCGGTTGAACGTATCCGCTATGGCTGTTATGCTGGCCATCGGAGATAGTAAATATGAAGCAAAAACGGTGGCAAACCTCTATAAAGCAGCAGATCTGGGGAGCCGGTATGGTATTCCGGTGATGGGCGTAACTGCCGTAGGGAAAGACATGGCACGTGATGCCCGTTATTTTGGGCTTGCTTCCCGTATTTGTGCGGAGAATGGTGCAAACATTGTAAAAACCTATTATTGTGATGGGTTTGAGAAGGTCGTTGCAGCGACTCCTGTACCGGTAGTTATCGCGGGAGGGAAGAAACTTCCGGAAAAAGAAGCACTGGAATTGTGTTACAAAGCAATCAATGAAGGAGCTGCCGGAGTAGATATGGGACGGAATGTTTTCCAGAGCGAATCTCCCGCTGCCATGATCCGGGCTGTCCACGCTGTTGTACATAAAGGATACACCCCGGAACAGGGATATAAATTATTTCAGGAATTGAAATAATCCAATGAAGATCTTCCCCGGCTCGACCGGGGAAGATCATATATTCTTCTTATACGCAATCCATCCCTTCCGGCATGCCGGGGATAGTGCGGATCATCAGGTCTTTTTTCAGATACGTTTTCAAGGTCGCTGCCGAGAAACGGATCAGCGAACGAACCGGGGAAAGTTTGGCAAATCCATTCAATAATCCCCAGTCATGTATAACCCCGTTGAAACGAATGGTAGTTACATCTACTCCTGCCTCATCCAGTTTACGGCCCAGCGCTTCGCCTTCATCCCGCAAAATATCGTTTTCCGCTACTTCAATCAATGTAGGAGGCAATCCCCGCAACTGCTCAATAGGAGCCCGAAGAATAGAAAGATAGGGACTTTTCCGGTCTTCCGGGTTAGTCGTATAGTTATCAAACATCCATGTCATCAGCGAATCAGTCAGGAAACGTTGTTTACCATATTCTTTCCAGGAACCCCAGTCAAATGTCGCATCCGTAACCGGCCACATCAGAATCTGCACTTTCAGTTTAGGACCTCCTTTTTCTTTTGCCATCAGACTGGTTACACAGGACATGTTTCCACCTACACTATTCCCTACGATACCCATGCAGTTCCCGTCCACATTGATTTCATCACCATGTTCGGATACCCACTTGGTCGCAGCATAGATTTCGTTGATAGCTACCGGGAAGTGGGCTTCCGGAGAGGGAGTGTAGTTCACAAATACTGCCGGAAAACCGGATTCGACTACCAGGTCCCGGACCAACCGTTTATGTGTCGGATAGTCGCCTAATACCCAGCCGCCACCGTGCACAAACATGAATACCGGACGTTTCTCAGTTACTCCTGCCGGACGTACTATGGTTAGTTTAACTGTAAGATCACCTTCTGTGATTGTTTTTTCTTCTTCCTCAATACCTGAAACATCTACATTCACTGAATTTTGAGCTGTTACCAGTACGTTCCTGGCCTCTTCCGGAGAGAGAGATTCGACTGGGGTATCACTGGCATTCAGTACTTTCAGATATTCTTTCGTTCCCACACTCAGATGTTCGTCCTGCAGATAATCAGGAGCCTGTAATGAATTGTTTGTGTCCATATCTTTTATTTTTAGTGGATAGATAATTTGTTTATGGTGTATAAACAAGGAATGAACGGGAAGGGTTGTAAAAAATATTTACACATCTGTCTAAATATTAGACATCCTATACTTTTTATTACTCAGACAAGTTTTTGATATATAGCTGTTTATTATGAATGGCATACATTTTGATAATAAAGAAGTGTATATATC
>JAJQES010000277.1 GCA_021201565.1 Tannerellaceae bacterium | reverse complement strand
ATATATTGAGAGCGTAAGTTATATAAAAGATTAGATTTTCTCCTTCCAGGGAATCAATAAAATGATTTATTTAATTAACCACATCACCCGGTTCACATCTTCTACTCCACCCCACTGGCGTTGCAAAGCTGCTTCGAGTTCTTCTTTATTGTAATTGTTTTCCCGGTCCGGATACATCCAGCGAACCGGAATTTTATCTTTTTCATCATTCAGATTGGTTTCCGGATTAACCGGTAATTCAGGATAACCTGTACGACGGTATTCAAAATAAGAATCCCATGCCAGATGAAAGAAAGAAGCCAGATAGGCCTGCATCCAGATTTGTTGTAAACGTTCCTGCTGTGTTCCTCCCTGCTTATAAGCTGTATATTCTCCCTGTAAATATTCATCTATATAGGAATCAGTAATATCCATTCCATGGGTATATTGTTCATCTGCCGGTACGGTAGACCGTACGAATTCAAAAGAAGCACGAATACCTTTCTCATAATACTCCTTAGCCGGACCGGTAATCCATCCACGCTCTGCCGCTTCTGCCAAAATAAAATTCATATCTGCATATCCCAACCGGATAGAAGGAACTCCCACATAACTCAACCGGTAAATATTATTCAACCGGGTGTGCATCCGGGAAGATATTTTAGTTTGTTCCGTAGTAAAGAAACCAGCCGCATCTACTCCCGGATAAGCATTCCAGTCATTAGGTGGTAATAAAGTAGTTCCTTCTGGGAGATATAAGGGATCAGTCAGTGCCTGAGCCGGTTCAAAATAATAGAACAAACGATAATCTTTATAAGCTTTAAGGGGATCTAAGATAGTATGTGTAGCCCCATAAACATTAATGCTTTTGGTATAATCCTGATGCCAGGGATTCATTTGTCCATCTTTTTCAGTATATATGATTTGTAAATTATCCTGGTTTCCTTCAAATAGGTTTCCTTCACTTACTATCTGAGCGAATGTTTCTTTCACTTTCAAATTAGGTGTATCCTCTGCTCTTTTTTGAAGGGACATTAATACTTTCAGACGTAATACATTGGTTGCTTTTCTCCAGAGTACCGGATTCCCTTTATAAAAAGGATCTCCGGAAATAGTCCGGTCAGTAGCACCAAAATATTGATCTGCCAGTTGCAGGTCATTTAATATTCCACGAAACACTTCTTTTTGTTCATCGTATACAGGGTAAGTATAGGTATCTACATCCAATGCCTGGGTATAAGGGATATCACCCATTTCCATTGTAGTACGATAGAAAGCCCATGCTTTCATATAATAGTATAAACCGGTATATACATCCTGGTCTATTTCAGGAGCCAATTCTACCATTTTCTGTGCATTTGTTAAAGCACGGATAGAAGAAAAACTTCCTTTTGAAATACGGTTATATTGATAATTATCTATCTGTTCACCCCAGAACAGCCGTTTACTGAATAATTCACTATTATCACTGTTAGATGATTTCAGGTGACTCAATATAAGATTGGTAGCAAGCATACCTGGTGTCACAGCTGTAGGAGCATCCGGATTGGTATTTAATTCATCAAAAGAAGAAGTACATCCGGTAAAGAAAAATATAGTTACCAATGTAACAGATGCTATAATTTTATATATATTTCTTTTCATTTTCGTATGGATTTAAAAATTTACTTTAATATTAATACCCATATACCGCTGAGAAGGAGAATTCAGATTCTCATGTCCACTTCCATCTTCTCCTTTGTCAGGGTCGGCATACTTATATTCTTTCGCCCATAGGAACAGATTCTGGCCGGTGAAACCAACACTGGCTTTTTTCATTCCCATTTTAGCACACCACAATTCAGGTATATCATAGGTCAGAGAAAGGTTCCTTAGTTTAAAGAAGGTTTCACTCAATACATTCTGAGTAGCCGGACGATTGTGTCCCGGATAATAAGAGGTAATGTAGGCTTCATAGGAAACCGGCACATCATTCGGAGCAAATACACGGGTATCACTCAATATATTTCCGTCAACATCCCGCTCAACACTACCGGACACTACTTTTACCCCTTTTCCGATATAGGTTATATTTCCATTTACTACTTCTTCATATCTCCACTGATTATCAGAATCTTTATGTACACCTGTATTCCATAGCATCTGATGCGTACGGGAATAGGACTTACCACCTATACGGCCATCTATTACAAAATTCAGAGTAAAACGCTTATAACGAACTGTATTGGAAATACCCCATACCAGATCAGGTGTCAGATTACCAATTTTAGTAGTAAAGTTTTGTCTTACCGGAATACCTCCATTATGAATTATATTCCCTTCCGGATCTCTGTCCCAATCTTCTAATGCCAGCCAATACCAATTTTCTCCTTTTGCAACCCAGGGTTTTTTGGTTGAATATTCCGGATCTATTTTCAGGTATGAATATTTATCCCGTCCCCAATTGGTTAAAATATCCCATTGTAAATCCTTTGTTTTGACAGGTGTACCTCCTATGGTTAATTCCAATCCGTTCCGTAACCGTTCCTCTTTAAAATTAACCTGTATAGAACTAAATCCGGTAGTTTCGCTGATCCCACCTTCAATAATAAAATCAGATTCTATCTTTCTGAAATAAGCAAAGTCCGCAAATAATCTGTTTTTGAAAAAATGGACAGCTGTACCCACTTCCATAGTCGTTGATTTCTTAGGTCGTATATTTCCTCCGATAATAACACCGGGATAAGCAGCAGTTGTTAAATCGTCCCACTGATTTGTACTGATACTGTACGTATTATTATTATCATACACACCCATATCCTGTTTGGTAGTTGTCCAGGAACCTCTTATTTTCCAGAAATCCCAGACTTTGGGCAAAGGAATAATTTCAGATAACACTACACTACCGGCCACAGAAGGATAAAAGTAAGAACGGGTATCACTGGGTAAAGTAGACGACCAGTCATTCCTGCCTGTCACATCCAGAAAATAAGTACTGGCCCAGGAAAGAGATATTTTACCATATAAACTATTGACTCTTTTACGGGTCAGTCCGCTACTTGTTTTAGCCGGGTCAACCGAAGCATTTAAAGAATAAAAACCGGGAATAGTAATACCACCGGAAGTAGTACTTTTTACATTATCGTCGGAATAGAAATAAATGTTTCCTCCTCCTAAGACATTTATATTAAATTTATTCCAGCTTTTATCAGCCATCAACATCGCATCTGTATTG
>JAJQES010000288.1 GCA_021201565.1 Tannerellaceae bacterium | reverse complement strand
ATTTTATACATTTGTGATGAAGGCATTTGAAAAGAACTAAAATTATAAATATATTAAAGCCTATACCATGCTAAGTGATAATGATTTAAAACAACTGGCCGAAAAGGGTATTAGTGAACAACAAATTGAAGAGCAGCTGGCAAGTTTCCGGAGAGGGTTCCCTTTTTTAGAAATAACTGCTTCTGCTTCAGTTGAAAAGGGGATTAAGGTGATTTCCAAGGAAGAGCAATCTGATTATATGGATGCGTGGGATAATTACCTGGCCCAGAATCACACTATCCTGAAATTTGTTCCGGCTTCGGGGGCTGCGAGCCGTATGTTTAAAAACTTGTATGAGTTTTTATCTGCTGCCTATGATGCTCCTGAAACTTCATTTGAAAAGAACTTTTTTGACAATATTAAGTCTTTTGCTTTTTATGATGCATTGAACCGGAAGTGTCTTGAGAATGAAGAAAAAGATATTCTTTCTCTTCTGGCTACCGGCAATTATAAAGCTATTGTGGCTAATTTACTCGAACCGCAGGGGTTGAATTACGGACAGTTACCGAAAGGATTGCTTTTATTCCATACGTATCCGGAACAGGTACGTACGGCAATGGAGGAACATTTGGCCGAGGGTGCGATGTATGCCAAAAATAAGACAGGAGATGTGAATATTCATTTTACAGTTTCTCCGGAGCATCAGGCTTTCTTTGAGTCTCTGGTAGCGGCTAAGAAGAATTTTTATGAAGAGAAATTCTCTGTGGAATATGATATCTCTTTTAGTGCCCAGAAGTCCGGTACGGATACGGTCGCGGCGGATATGGAAAACCAGCCGTTCCGGGATAAGGATGGCAAACTGCTGTTCCGTCCGGGAGGACATGGAGCTTTGATTGAGAACCTGAATGATATGGAGGCCGATGTGGTCTTTATAAAGAATATTGATAATGTAGTGCCGGATAGCTTTAAGTTCTCGACGGTGATTTATAAGAAGATCATTGCTGGTGTACTGGTTACTTTACAGAATCGTATTTTTGAATATCTCCGGTTACTTGAGAGTGGTAAGTATAGCCATAAACAGATTGAGGAGATGATCCATTTTCTGCATAATGAGTTATGTATCCGTAATCCGGAAACCAAATTGCTGGAGGATTCGGAACTGGCTCTTTATATTCAACGGAAACTATTGCGTCCGTTGCGGGTGTGTGGAATGGTAAAAAATGTGGGTGAGCCGGGTGGAGGACCTTTCCTTGCGGTGAATCCGGATGGAACCATCTCGCCACAGATTCTGGAAAGTTCACAGATTGATCTGGAGGATCCGGAAAAGAAAGCCATGTTTGAGCAGGGTACTCATTTTAATCCGGTAGATCTGGTATGTGCTTTAAAGGATCACAAAGGGAATAAATATAATCTGCCGGATTACGTGGATAAAAATACCGGATTTATCTCCTATAAGAGTAAAGATGGTAAAGACCTCAAAGCACTGGAATTACCCGGATTGTGGAATGGGGCGATGAGTGACTGGAATACTGTTTTTGTAGAGGTCCCTATTGAAACATTCAATCCGGTAAAGACTGTAAATGATCTGTTGAGACCTGAGCATCAGTAACTCCTGAATAATTATATCAAATACGGAGACCTATCTTGCTCCCGCACTTGATGCGGGACCGCATTAGAACAGGCGTGGATTACTTATTAATTACGAAATTGACAGTTCTGGTGCGGTCCCCGGTCAAGCCGGGGAACAGGAAAGTCTTTCTTATTATATAAAAATTACCTTGGGTTAACAATCGTGACCAAGAAATATCATCGATGTTTTTTCAAGCAGTTTTCCCGTAGGTGCATATGTGGAAGATAATATGAGTGTATATATTTCGGATTCGTAGTGAATAGGTGTTTCAAAAATAAAGTCGGGAACACCATCCCGGTCTATATCCCCGATAAAAATAGTTTGAATAAAGCAATAATCAAATTCGTCTATATGGAGCAGTACTTCCGGATCTTCTTCTTCTTTCTGAAGATAAAGCGTATAGTTTCGGATGTAATCATCATTAAAGGTCGGCTTAGTTATGTCCATATCCGGATTTTCAACACTAAAGTCGCCTTCTGCTATCAGGTGATATTGAATGTTATTATAATAGAAAGAAAAATGTGTGCCGGGCCAAAGTGTAGGTACTGTATCGGTTAGAGATTCGACTTCCCCTAAAACAAGTTCAGGTTTGTCAATAAACAAAATGGCATCCCGGTTAGGAACAACTACTTTAACCGGCATCCCTACACAATCGTTGAAATCGTCATCAAAATAAAAAGAGGCTTTGCCCAGAAAGAAACGATCATTTTCTTTATATAGTTCAAACCAATCTTCTGTCAGATAAAGGGCAGGGTTTGTTAAATCTTTTTCATTCCATATACGATAAGATGAAGGTATTAGTATGGGAGTACTTTGCATATTGGCTTCTACTTTTCTTAGCCAGTTTGCCGGTGACTTTGATTTTGTAGTAAGTTTATATTTGATTCCATCTTCAGGTCTTTCCCAAAAGAAAGCAAATCCGTGCCATGGATCCTGTTCCTGATAAGTAATCGTACCAAACTCCTGCAAATCTCTCGTATGCGAAGTATTGTATTTGTCATACAATACGTGGTGATATGTCAGAGTGATTGTGTGATAGTTTTCTTTATCAACCGTTAATTCGTGGGTTTCGAAAATACTATCTCCTGCTATATCAAGATAAATTTTATCTCTAATCAATAGTGAATATTCTCGTTCGTCAATTGTTATTTTATAATTATAAGTCTCTTTGAAAATATCCTGTTTTACAGCCACTGCGGCAGGAATGGTTCGTTCTGTTTCTGTCTTTTTTTCTTTTGTTGAGGTAGGTTCCTGATTAGATGTATTACTAACACAAGCGGGTAATAACAATAACAGGAGCCAGTAAAATGGAGAGAAAACACAACTTTTCATATACATTCTTTTTAAAATCATTTGAACAACATATTACACAGAAGCATGGGCTGTCTGTGTAATATGTTTTCTTTTCTAAATTAAATCTTCGGTAATTCCCAGGGGGCACGATATTCTTTTGTGAGGTATGCGTCGGCTTCCCGGTCGTTGAATGTTTTTCCGTCCCAGGATAGCTTTTTGCCGGTACGGTAAGCGATGTTCCCTAATTGTGAAAACTTGGCAATGTGAGAGCCTATCTCTATACTGGCATTGCAATTCCGGTTCCGGGTTTTAATACATTCCAGATGGTTCTTTACATGTAGATTGAGACCACCTTCTCCATACGATTTTTGTAATGGGGTCGCTTCCATACGGGCCTGTCCGTTTACAACTTCGGGTATCACTTCCCAGCCACCTCTGTCAAGTACAAGGGTTCCGTTCTCTCCGACAAATCCTAATCCGTGGTTACGTCCGTAAGCTCCGTCGTCAATTCCAATGGCGTGATCCCACATAACGGTAAAATCTTTAAACGTATAAATCGTTTGTAGTAAATCCGGTGTTTCACATGCATCGTCAGGGTAACCAAATTTACCTCCGGAGGCCATGATGGATTCCGGTGCAGTTACATTCATTCCATACAAGGCATAATCTAAAAGATGTACGCCCCAGTCGGTCATGAGTCCACCTGCATAATCCCAGAACCAGCGGAAAGTAAAGTGAAAGCGGTTGGCGTTGAACGGACGTGCAGGAGCGGGACCTAACCACATGTCGTAATCAACTCCGGCAGGAACCGGTTCATCGGGTTTCACCGGTATAGAGGGACACCAACCCTGGTAGGAGAAAACACGTACAGTCCGGATCTTGCCCAATTGCCCGCTGTGGACAAACGCCATGGCATCCTGCCAGTGGGGATCACTACGTTGCCATTGTCCTACCTGTACCACCCGGTTATATTTTTCGGCTGTGCGCACCATGATGTTACATTCTTCGATGCTATTGCCCAGCGGTTTCTCACAGTATACATCTTTCCCTGCCTGACAGGCGGCTACCATTTGCAGACAATGCCAGTGGTCAGGGGTTCCTACGATGACCACATCTACATCTTTGTTATCAATCAGTTTCCGCCAGTCTTTATAGATGTGTTTTACTTTTTTGCCTGTCATCTTTTCGACTTCGGCCGAACGTTCGTCGAGGACACGCTGGTCAATATCTGCCAGGGCGACGCATTCTACTTCCGGATTCCGGAGGAAGGCCTGTAGATTGGAGAATCCCATTCCTTTACAACCGATCAGACCGATTCCGATCTTATCGTTTGCACTGACTTCATTTTTTCCTGCTCTGATCAAAAAAGGACTCATGGTCAGTCCGGCACTCACCAGGGCCGCCTGCCGTAGAAAATCTCTGCGTGTTGTCATGGTATAATCTTTAGAAGGTGTAACTATTAATGAATGTGTTTTTTACAAATAAAAGAATAAATAAGATAACTTCAAAGAATCAGAGAGATAAAAAGTGGAAGGATTCAGTGTGGCGTACTCTTTAGCATAGAAAAGAACACGATTCTCCGGATTTTTTTAAAGAGTAAAATCCAGAGAATCGTATAAGATTATTTTTATAAAGTGATTCCTTCGTTGGAATAGTATTTAGCCGGAATCAATTCCAGGGAGGCTGTGATCTGATGTTTTAATTCCCGGGATAATAAGAAAGGGAGAATCCGGTTAATCGGCATACAGGCCTGTGGTAAATACTTTTGTTTGCTTATTGTATAAGTTACACACCATGCTTCCGGACCGCCGGTCACGCTTTCTCCTACTTTGAAGCAGAAAATACTTTGGCTATCACGTAGTTTATGAATCAATTCTTTACAATCGGCAGGAACCTGGCTGCTTTCTTTCAGTTTACCAATCTTAGCAGCTACTCCTTTTAACCAGTCTGTTTTCCGTGCATATTCCGGATCCGGGCTGATGACTACAACTGTACCTAACATGTTGTTGCTGGCATCGGGTTTGTATAATGAACCATGAGCCTGTACTATGGCACCATATAAAACAGGAGAATTACACAAATTTTTAACCCAGTCACTTTTACCAAGCAAAGGAGTGGTATTCATTTTTATTGTATCCTGGATGAAATCACTTTCCGGGTCACGTGGAGTTGCCAGGTAATCATTTAATTTGTCAAAGTTAAGCAGTTGGGTACTCTTCTCAATAAATTCTCTTTGTTCCCGTTCTCTTTTTTCTTTCCGTTCGGCCACCCGGGCTTTAATACCTTCTATATCATACCCTTGTTTTGCCAACTCTACCATATCCTCAGGAGATAAATTGTCTTCCCACTCTTCTGTCATCTGTGCTTGTAGCGCTCCTCCTCCGGGAACGAGCTTCATCATTAAACGGCCAATAGTTTCTAAAATTCCCATAACTTACTTTTTATTAGATTAGTATAATTGATTATTTAAAACAGCTAATTCAGATGCTCACTTTATTTACCTATCCTCTTTTACAAACTACAAACGGTTAATAAAAAACTCCTTACTATTTATTAGTAAGGAGTTGGTTGTGGAGAATACCGGACTCGAACCGGTCACCTCAACACTGCCAGTGTTGCGCTCTAGCCAGATGAGCTAATCCCCCATGGATTTTTAGACGGGGCAAAGATAGAATATTTTCTGAATATATAAATAGGTCTGTAAGAAAATATTTTGTTTGTCTGGAATTATCTGTTCAATCGCAGGGAGAATACCCGGTTTATACTGTATCTTTGTTATAAAAATCAGTGAAGAATAAGATGGTCATTTATAATATAACTTTTCATGTGGAGAGAGATATTCAGGAAGAATATCTGGTATATATGAAAAAAGAGTTTATCCCCCGGGCGGCTTCCTGTGGGTTTCTGCATCAACCCTGTTTGCGGCGGGTGATGTACACACCGGATGGAGAAGGGGTGAGTTATGCTATCCAGTTTCAGGTGAAGAATGTGGAAACGCTGAATCTCTGGCTGGAGCAGGAGGGAAACCGGATGCATCAGCAGCTGGTGGAACGGTTTGGTAATAAGATAGCAGGTTTTACTACATTGCTGGAGGAATTGGATTGGGAACAGGAGTAAAGGAAAAGGTAATCCTGGGAATAGATCCCGGAACGATCGTTATGGGGTATGGGGTATTATCTGTGACCGGTAATAAGCCTTTACTTGTTACGATGGGGATTTTGCAGTTAAATAAATATGATGACCACTATCTGCGTTTACGGAAAATCTTTGAACGGGTTACTTCTCTGATTGATGAATATAAACCGGATGAATTGGCGATTGAGGCTCCTTTCTTTGGTAAGAATGTGCAAAGTATGCTCAAACTTGGGCGGGCACAGGGAGTGGCCATGGCTGCTGCGCTGAACCGGGATATTCCCATTTTTGAGTACGCTCCCCTGAAAATAAAAATGGCTATTACGGGGAATGGAAATGCTTCTAAGGAACAGGTGGCCGGTATGTTACAGCGTTTTCTACATATCCCGGCTGAAAATATGTTGCCTCAACTGGATGCGACGGATGGATTGGCAGCGGCGGTTTGCCATCACTTCCAGTCTGGTAATCCGGTTTCGGATAAGAAATATTCGGGGTGGAAAGATTTTATATCTAAGAATCCCGGTAAGGTGAAGAAGTAGTGAGACCCCTCTCAACCTCCCCGAGGCGGAGGAGTTTTGATGGACGGAGGGGATCTCCCGATCCCCGACTAAGGAGTATTAGAATCTGTGATTCGAAAAATAAATAAATACCGAATAAACCGGGACTTATGTATTACTAAAGGGGATTATAAATCCCCTTCAACCAAAATTATAACATACAAACAGCCTGTTTTAGTGCGGTTCCCGCTTTTGCGGGAAACAAGTTTTTATTATTTCTTTTACTTTTGACTTTCATGCTGGAAAGGGAAGATGGGGCTATAAGTATGGGCTTTATCCATGATCTCTTTTAGCTCTCTTACTTTCCCGGGATATTGAGCTGAGGATTCGAGTTGTTCGGCCGGGTCAGCATTCAGGTTGTAGAGTTCATAATAGGTTTTTTCAGGATTGTTTACCTGTAAGCGGATTAGTTTCCAGTTGTCTTTTAATATAGCCTGCTTGCCCCCTTCTTCGTGGAATTCCCAATAGAGGTAGTCATGCTGTTTTTGTTCTCCTTCTCCTGTCAGGGCCGGGAGATAAGAAATACCGTCCATCTTTACCGGAATGGATTCGCCTATGATCTCGCATACGGTAGGAAGGAAATCCCAGAATGCGGAGATATGGTAACTGACTGTTCCTTTTTGAATACGGGCGGGCCATTGAACAACAAATGGAGTCCGGATTCCTCCTTCATACAGGTCCCGTTTACATCCGCGGAAGGCCCCGTTACTGTCCAGTGCGTCCGGATCGTGTCCGCCTTCTTTGTGGGTACCGTTGTCGGAAGTAAAAATGACCAGTGTATTCTCATAGATCCCTTTTTCTTTTAATAGCTCCATGATCCGGTTGACATCCCGGTCGAGCCGGCTCACCATGGCTGCATAAGTTGCCCGTGGTTTGGGCTGTGGCGTGTAGCCCGGCCCGGGATAAGGTTTCTCGTCAAACATTCCGTCATACTCTCCTAATTCATTGTTGGGTACGATCAGGTCTGCGTGGGGAATGGTCGGAGTGAGATAGAGAAAGAAGGGTGCCTCACTGTTTTTCTCAATAAACGTAAGGGCTTTTTCCATGATAAGGTCATGCGAATAGACTTCCTTATTGAGTATTACTTTCTGATCGTTTTCAAACAGGAAGGGAGGATAATAACGGTGTGCATTGGCTTGTCCCAGGTATCCGAAAAAATAGTCGAAACCTTTTTTATTCGGATGGCCTTCAGAACCGGGAGAGCCTAATCCCCATTTCCCGATACAGGCCGTTATGTAGTTATGCCGCTGGGCGATCTCAGCCACGGTGGTCTCTCCGGCTTTTAATGCGAAATCATACGGAAATCCGTCTTCGCCTTTTACTCCTTTATTTCCCCGGATATAAGTATGTCCGGTATGTTTACCGGTCATTAAGGAACAACGGGAGGGAGCACTTACCGTACTTCCTGAATAATGTTGCGCAAAGCGGACGCCGTTGGCTGCCATCTGATCGATAGCCGGTGTTTTTATGAAACGTTGTCCGTAACATCCCAGGTCGCCGATCCCCAGGTCGTCGGCCATGATATAAATAATATTGGGTTGTTTGCCGGCAGATCTTGTATCTTCAGCTTTTACTACATGCGTGCTGCTACCGATGAGGGTACAGGCTATTAGTGTGTTTGTAATAGGTTTCATGTCCGGATTAAGTTTAATAAACAAAAAGACTACCCGAAATTAATATAATTCCGGATACTCTTTTCGTTTTTATTGTGGATTAATTACTAGTTGGATATCCGTCGTTCTGTTTCAGATTTTTATTCAGATTTAATTCGTTGCTTGGTAAAGGGAAGAGGTAGTAATGCTCAAGCCAGCCTTTACCGGCCTGCACCGGATCATTGAAAAAGACGACTCTTCCTTCATCACCGGCACGATCCAGTGTAAACAGAAAATTATCTGTATTTGGATTATCAGTGTGCCGTGCGTCTTCCAGATCGCTCTTTTTAAGATATACCCCTACCTGTTGTTTATTCATATATACGGCTTTTTCCCATCTGCGCAGGTCATCATAACGGAATCCTTCAAACATCAGTTCGACCCGCCGTTCACGCCGGATTTCCCATAATACCGGATCTACAGTTTGATCACGTTTCGGATCAAAGTCTGCTGTGATCGCGTTGATTTTCATCGGAGCTACATGCGCCCTTTCCCGGAGTTTGTTGATGGTCGCATCTGCCACTCCCTGGTCAAATAACCCTAATTCCCAGGCGGCTTCTGCGTAGTTGACTAATACTTCACCCATCCGGAAAATAACGGCATCTGTGGAATTTACCTGATTGGCTGAATGGGCGGGGGTATGGGAATTGTAATATTTCCATACGTAATATCCTCCATACGAACACATAAACCCTTGTCCCATATTGTATCTGTTTTCACGGAAGTGCGGCATTTCTCTAACGATCTGTCCTGACCATTGGAGCATTGGAAGTGTTTTGGTCGAATTAGCGGTACCGGATATTTTGTTCATCAATTCAATATATTCTATATCCCGCGGATCATCCGTGTATTCGATCAGTGCCGGATCTGTGGCTGTGGCTCCCGGGGTGTTTATTTTATAAGGAGGACACACATTGTAATAGAGACGGTGATCCCTGTGGCGGAATTCAGTATAGACATCGGCATCGCCTGTTGTTTTATCTCCTTCAAACAGGTCACTGGTATAAATAGGTTTGCCATCCTGGCACAGATAGGCTGCTACTCCCTCGGCTGAGATCTCTCCATAATGGGAGGAGGTCCGGACATACCGGCTCATGTCATGCCCTTTCCCGTCTGTCAGAAAATTCTGGTACAGGATAATCCCATGGACTCCTTTTAACTCTTCGGAATAGAACAGTTCATCATAGTGATTGTGTAGAACAGGAAAAGCCTGGGCGAGTTCAACCGATGCATCGTAGCTGGCCTGTAAATAATTTTTCCCGTCGGAAAGATTATGATATTTCTGCCAGGTACCTTCAAAAAGACCGAAGCGGGAAATAAGCGCACATACTACATGCCGGTTAATGGTGTTTTCTCCGTCTCCCTCTGTTTGGATATTCTCTTTTGCATACATCAGCATGTCCAATACTTTTTGAGCTAATTCCAACCGGGGCATGCGTTCTCCGAAAAGAACATCTGTGTCGTTTTCGGTCAGGGTATGTTCTACCCAGATCGCGCTGCCGAAAAAGGCGATCAATCGGTAATATTCATTTGCCTTAAAGAAATAGCCTACACTCCGCCAGTGTCTTTGTTCAGCTTCGTCCAGATCACCTTCTTTGATATGGTCTAACAGCAGGTTGATCTCCCGGATTCTGGTATAAGGAGTATTCCAGTTGTCAGTCGTAGCCGGAACTGTAACCGTTTGCCATATCCAGGGATTTTCACTGTTGGGTGAACCCCAGAAGCCGTTATCCGAATAACTGTCAAACAGATATGGGTTGCTTGGACCTTTAGACAAAGTCGTAGGTCCTGAGAAGGGGGGCAGATAGGTGTAAAACTTCCAGGCATACGTCCTGAAATTATCATACGTAGTAAACACGGTTTCTGTTGTTTGTTTATCCAGAGGTTGCCTGTCCAGAAAGTCATTGTTCAGGCAGGACGTAGCAACAATTAGAAGTGTCATTGTAAGAATCGAATATATATTTTTCATTTGTATCTCTCCTTTAAATTAGAAGGTTAAATTTATACCGAATGAATATTGCCTCATTAATGGGTAAGACCAGCCGTTCGCATGTGAATCACCTGCTATCTGGGCATTGATAATAGTAGTGCCTACATTGGAACTATACATATCCGGATAGTATCCTTTAGGTAGTTTGTGCCAGGTATAGAGATTTTCGCCACTTACAAATATCCGTAGTTTCTGGATCCGTAGTTTTTTACAGATATCTTTAGGCAGGTTATATCCGAATGTGACATTTTTCAATCGCAGGTAAGACGCATTCCGGATATATTTGGTTTGCCGCTTTTTATTGGCTGCATTGTTCCCTCCTTCACCATATATACGGGGATAAAAAGCATGCCGGTTATCTTCTTTCCAGTAGTCCAGTTGATAGTCGAAAACAGAAGTGGTGAACTGTCCGTTGGGCGACCAAAGGTCATCAATCCAGAGATCTCTTTTCCCAATCCCGTTAAAGAAGAGAGACAGGTCAAAATCTTTGTAGGTGAGTCCGGCACTAATACCATATTGGAAACGCGGGGTACTGTTTCCTATTACCCGCATATCGCCCGGATTGTCTATTGTATTGTCTCCATCGGTAATGAGGCCATCTTCATCAAAGTCTTTATACAGAATATCTCCAGGATTCAGGTTGTCACGGTTAACCCCTTTGAAACTCGGGATTCCCTCTTTTAATGTTCCGTTTTCAAAATCATCTTCCGTATAGAACCGGTCCGTAACATATCCCCATATTTCACCGAATTTCATTCCTTCACGGAAGTAAAGATTGTCTTTATTCTCTTTCTGGTAAATTAATAACCCGGTTTCATTCTTATATTTCTCAATGGTTGTTTGTGAATCGTAGAGGCTGAAACCAATTGAGTAAATAATATCTTTTCCGATCCGGTCATTCCAGTTTACAGACAATTCCCATCCTTTGGTGCGTAGATTCGCTGCGTTTACTTTAGGGGCCTCCGTGCCCAATACGGAAGGCAATGGCTGCGAAGCAATCAACATATCTTTTGTGTCCCGCTGATACCAGTCAAATACGATTCCAAGGCGTTTGAACAGGTTTATGTCTATACCGATGTCGGCTGTGTTGACTGTTTCCCAGGTAAAAGAGGAGCTGACTAATCCGGGTGCTTTTATGGTCATGATGTAATTATCATCTCCCGGTAAGATCCAGCGCAGATCTGTCTGGGATTCCATGGTTGCGATGTATGCGTAATAGTTTACATTCTGGTTCCCGATACTACCCCAGGAAGCCCGTATTTTCAGATTGTCGAGCCAGGAACGGGGCCTTTCCATGAACGCTTCTTCCGAAATACGCCATCCGGCGGAGAAAGAAGGGAAGAATCCGAACCGGTCGTTTTTTGGGAAACGGGATGAACCGTCATAACGTCCATTCATTTCTAACAGGTATTTCCCTTTATAAGCATAATTGATGCGGTAGAACAGGCTCCTTAATGCATATTCACTGAATCCATCTTTGGTTGTGATGGTTCCGGTTGATTGGGATAAGGAGGGTAATTTTTGATTGATCGGATCTTCCCGCGTACTTTCCAGGGATTCTTTGTACCAGGCTTCCTGATTATATCCTCCCATGACTGAAAAGGAGTGAGCTTTTATATCCTGTGAATAAGTTGCGTATATATTGATGGCGTTTGTTGTATCAAATTGTTGTTTCATGGAATATTTGGAAGTGGTATAAGAGTCTTTTACCTCTCCGGATACAATGGCGTTAAGGTACTGGAACATTTCATTGAAAGATCTTTCGGATGACCAGTTCCGGTTGAAACTATATTCCCCGATCACTTCCAGCCCTTTGAGGGGTTTCAGGATAGCTCTTCCCAATAAACGGGTATTATTACCCTGGTTAATTTTAGGAGTATTCAATCTGATCAGATTGGCGGGTGTACCGTAGGGAAGCAGTTCATTACTGGTTTCTGTGGGATAGCCGTAACCGGTGGGATACATACTGGGTAAATCGCTCGCAAATGACCATACGGCAGTCGTGCCATGTTCGGAAGTTCCTCCGATCGCAGTGGAGGTTCTGGCATCTGAATAGCGCAGATCCGCCTGTATGGTTAACCAGTTGTTGGCATCCATACTTACAAATGAGGAAGCATTATAACGGCGGTAAGAGTCTTTATCCGTAACCAGTATTCCATCTTCATCAATCATTCCGAATGATACCCGGTAAGTCGTTTTCGCTGTTCCTCCGGTAACCGATATGTTGTGTTGCTGCTGGAATCCGGCTGATGGCATCATGTCTTTATAGATGTCATAGGATTGAAGGTTATATCTTACTCCATCATCATATACATATCCTCCGGGATATTTTCCGTTGTTGAAGTCATTGATATAGCCTAACCATTTTTCGCTGTCCTGGCCGCCATAATAACTGTTTAATCCCAAATCCAGATAAGTGGATACCGTGGTGTAGGGATCCACCTTTTTAGGTAACGTACCGGGGCGTGAGAATGAAAAATTATTGTTATAGGTCACCCGCATCGGAGATTCTTTTGTCCCCTGTTTGGTGGTGATAAGGATCACTCCGAAGGCAGCCCGGGCTCCGTAAATGGCTGCTGCGGCAGCATCTTTCAGTGTTGTAATACTTTCAATGTCGTTTGGATCTAACATATCAATATCCATCGGCACATTGTCTACTAACACAAGGGGTTGTCCGTTGTTATCGTCATTGATACTGGTGACTCCGCGTACGTTCATATTCATGGTGGTTCCCGGTTTACCATTGTTGCGGGTGATCTGTAAACCCGGCATAGCTCCTTCCAGTGCCTGCAATGTATTACCAATCGGACGGCTACCTAATACATCATCCATCTTAACGGTCGTAATTGCTCCTGTCAGGTTTACTTTCTTTTGTGTACCATACCCGACAATTACCACTTCATCCAGTTTTTGGGTATCTTCGGCCAGTTCGATAGTAAACAGAACTTGATTCCCTATTTTTATTTCTTTGGAAAGGTAACCAATGTAACTGATCTGTAATGTTGCATTCCCGGGTACGTCCTGCAAATGGAATTCACCATCCAGATTGGTGACGGTTCCGGTACCTGTCCCTTTGATCACAATATTGGCTCCGATGACCGGAAAACCGGTTTCATCTACTACCGTACCCTGTATGTCTCTTTTTTCGTTTTGCCGGGTTATAACGGAAGATGGAGGAGCAGGACTATTTTCTTTGAGGTTGACGGAAATCGTATTGTCTATCTTTTTGAATTGCAGATTAGTCTGCCGGGAAATGATTTCCAGTATCTCATCCAATGTGCTGTTTTCTACATGGATACTTATGCTTCCTACCTGTTCCAGGATGGAGTCTTCATAAATAAAGTGATAGTTGGTCAGCTTATTGAGCTGCTGGAATACACTCTCTACGTTTTGTTTTTGTACATTTAGTGAAATGTTATTCTCCTGAAGTGTGACCGGTAAATTCGTGGTGGCCCATGTGGCCTGCAAAAGGAAAAACATAAGTAGCAGGACTGTTAACTTTTTTCTTATGGAGCTACTGATTACTGGGTTATTATTCATACATTTGGGTTGTTTTAATGATTAACAAATTATTAAATTATTCCTATCTCTGTTTCAGAAGGCCAATTCGGGAAATAGAGTAGGAAGGGGAGTAGTAATACCTTGTGTGTTACTACTTTTTTTGTCTTTTCTATGTTTTCATGGCAGTATGGATTAAAGATTAAACATCTGTTTTTTATTCTCTTTTTGATTCATATAATATGAGTTTGTTATTTTCTGTTTTATAATTCAGGTGTGTCGCAAAGCAGATCGCTTCCAACACAGCTTCCAGACTTTTATTGTCATGTGTTCCGGAAATAACATATTCTTTTTCACCGGAGGTCTGAAGGATAATTTCCCGGTCATAAAATCTGTTGATTTTTTTTATTACTTCTGTGAGTGGCTCTTTTTCAAAATAAAGGAGACCATTCATCCACTGGATATAGTGATTGTTTTCAAGGGTTCGTTTATCAAAATCACGGTTTATCTTATTAACTGATAAATGGTCTTTGGGATTCAGATTGAGCATCATCTCCAGTTCTTCCAGTTCTACCTGTACTTTTCCTGTGGTGACGGTAATCGCTAACTGAACATCTTCCCCGTAGGACTTCACATTGAAAGAAGTGCCTACTACTTTGATCTTTGATTTTTCACTTTCTACATAAAAAGGCTTCTCCTGATCGGGGATTACATCGAAAAAGGCTTCTCCTTCCAGATAAACCACCCGCTCTTTTTGATGGTAGTTGTCCGGAATTGTGAGTGTAGTACCTGCATTTAATGTAACCTGAGTACCGTCGGGCAGTGAGATGTGCCGTATCTCTCCTTTGGAGGTGTTTTCACTTCTGTAAGATATGGAACTATCTGTATGTCCGTTTTTAGTTAATAACCATCCTCCGGTACCAATGGTAATGAGTAGTAACAGGGTGGCGGCGATGCGTTGGAAATAACGATAAGGATTCTGTTTCCTTTGTCCGGACATTTTATTTTTGCTCCTGATTAATTCCAGGGCTTCCCGGGTATATTGTTTTTCTTTTATCGTAGACGTTTTAAATTCATTTCCGGGAATGGTCTCCCATAGCTGCCGGCTGAGGAATTGTAATTCCGGACCGATTGATTGTTCTTTCAACTGTTCCAGAATCCATTCAATTTCTTCTTCGGTATAATCCTCTTTTATATACCTTTCAAATAGTGTATGATTCCCTTTATTTGTATGTTTGTCCGGATGCATTTTGTCTGTCTTTTATAACTGATACACGTTAAGAGAAAAGGTCTGGGGTTGTGATCTGTTTAATTTATCTTTTTTAACATTCTCTGGCTTTTCTATTTAACCTGCTATAAGAATATAAATATGTAATATTGTATGCAGGGAATACATAGTAAAAACTGAGGAAAAACAGATATGTCTTATACCCTTAAGAATGATAAAGAACTGGTGATTCTTCTCCGGCAGGGAGATGAACTTGCTTTTTCCGAACTGTATATCAGATATAAAGATAAGCTTTCCCATTATTGTTATAAAATGTTGAAGATAAGGGAAGAAGCGCATGATATGGTACAGGAAATCTTTTTACAGGTATGGCAGTCTGCCGGTTTGGTGAATCCTGAACTCTCATTTTCTTCTTATTTACATACGATTGCTCATAACCGGATTATGAACCATTTCCGGGGAATGGATGTAAAGGAACGGGCATTTCAGATCATTCGTGAAAAATTTGAAGAGAAAACAGCGGATGAACCTGCTATTATCTATGAAGAATATGTTGCTCTTGTGAATGAAGCCATTGAATTATTACCTCCTAAACGAAAAGAGGTTTTTCTATTAAGCCGCAGGATGGAGTATTCTCATAAAGAGATTGCCAGCCAGCTGGGTATCTCTGTATATACGGTTCAGGAATATATCTCTTCTTCATTAACTTTTTTAAGGGATTATCTGAAAAAGCGGGGAGACTGGAACCTGAGTCTTTTTATTTTGTTTGTGCTGAATATATACTAAAATCCGGGTCTGGTACAATTCCAAACCCGGATTTATTCTTTTGGTGCCTATATCCTGTTATACGATTCCCTGTGCCATCATGGCCCGGGCTACTTTCATAAAACCTGCGATGTTGGCTCCTTTAACATAATTGATGTAATTGCCTTCTCTTCCATGTGCTACGCATTGCCGGTGAATGTTATGCATGATCTGTTGGAGGCGGGCATCTACTTCGTCCGCTCCCCAGCTCAGGTGCATGGCATTTTGTGTCATCTCCAGTCCGGAGGTGGCCACTCCACCTGCATTGACTGCTTTACCGGGGGCAAAGAGCACTTTATTCTCTACGAACAGGTCCACTGCTTCAGCTGTACATCCCATATTGGATGCTTCAGCGACACAGAGAACCTGGTTGCCGATCAGGGTGCGTGCGTCTTCTTCATCTAATTCGTTTTGGGTGGCACAAGGGATCGCGATATCGGCTTTTTGTTCCCAGGGTCTTCTTCCGGGATAAAATTCTGAACCGGGAAACTCATCGATATAGGGTTGTACAATGTCATTTCCGCTATTCCGGAGTTCAAGCATATAGTCGATTTTCTCCCCGGAGATCCCTTCCGGATCATAAATATATCCGTCCGGTCCGGAAATCGTAATCACTTTGCCTCCGAGTTCTGTTGCTTTCAGGGCTGCTCCCCATGCGACATTCCCAAACCCGGAAAGAGCCACAGTCTTTGCCTGTAAGTTGGTGCCGTGTGTTTCAAGCATCTGCTGTACAAAATAGAGAGAGCCAAATCCTGTTGCTTCAGGACGAAGAATGGAACCGCCGAATTCAAGTCCTTTCCCTGTGAAGGATCCTGTATTTTCACGTGCCAGTTTCTTATACATTCCATAGAGGTAACCCACTTCACGGCCTCCTACTCCTATATCTCCGGCCGGCACATCGGTATCAGGCCCGATATTTCTCCATAATTCCAGCATAAAAGACTGGCAGAAACGCATTATTTCCGCATCACTTCTGCCACGGAACGCAAAGTCCGCACCTCCTTTAGCTCCCCCCATAGGGAGGGTGGTCAATGCGTTTTTAAACGTTTGTTCAAATCCCAGGAATTTCAGGATGGAAAGGTTCACTGAAGGGTGAAAGCGGATGCCCCCTTTATAAGGGCCAATTGCATTATTGAACTGAACACGATAGCCCAGATTTACATGCACTTCTCCTTTATCATCTACCCAGGGGACCCGGAAAGTAAATATCCGGTCTGGCTCTACCAACCTTTCTATGATCTTTGCTTTCTCAAACTCAGGATGTTGATTATATACTTCTTCAATAGAAAGTAATACCTCTTTAACAGCCTGTAAATATTCTTTCTCGCCCGGATGCTTTGCTTCGAGAGCTGATAAAATCACTTCCGTTTTCATTGCGTTTATAATTTTATGGATAACAATATGATACAAATTTAGCAAATTATACCAGGTAAGCAATCTTTTTGCTGACAAATTGATAGGAGTTGAAGGATATTGAAAGGGGTTTTTGCTGTTTATTATTTATAACTCATATCCGGTAAAACCGGATCCTAATGAATAGAAATGTTTTGGCGTTAGTTATAAAAATAAGAATAGTAATTATTTTACTGAACTTCTTTTAGCCGGGTCTCTTATTTGTGAGACTGCAAACTTTTGAAAATAAAGTAACCTATAAAAAGGGAAAACGGGATGCTTAATGTATTTTCCAATACAGGATTTTGTATACCGGTAAAATGGAATATTCCTTTAAAAAGAATATACATTAAGCCGGAAATCCCTGTGATACAAATGACTTGTTTTAAAACTGTTTTCATAAATGGTTGAATTAGTGTGAATTGTGAGTATGTAGTAAACTGGTTACCCAGCTTTCTCAAAAATATCCGACTCTTCCGGTATGTCTTATTTTCTGCAAAGATAAAATATTTACCTTATGCCATATAGTAAAGTTATTTTTGTTGTTAATAATATTAAACTTTTTTGAATAAAAATTTTTAATTAAGGAAGTTTATATTAATGAATTCTTTGTATGAAAATTTTATAACTCTTAATAGAGTTGTTGTATGAAGATTTTTGTGGTTAAGATTCATATCCCTTTTTATATAAATTTTGTATCAAAAATATATATAAATAATATCATTCTCCAAAATCTTTTATCCTATATACTAAACAGAATCTTTTTATTTACATTTGGGGAATAAATAGAATATATTTTATGAGCGGTATTCCGGACTTTAAAAATTTGGTTTTTCGAGATACTTCCTTCGCTGACTTAATGAATAAGCGAATCTACAATGTATTGCTGGTCGCATCTAAATACGATGCCTTTATGCTGGAGGATGACGGAAGGGTGGATGAACAGATCTTCAATGAGTATACAGCCCTGAGCCTGCGGTATCCACCACGGTTTACACAGGTGACAACAACTGAAGAGGCTTTACGTGAATTGAATGATCGTAATTTCGAACTGATTATCTGTATGCCTAATATGGATGACAGGGATATGTTTGCCGGAGCAAAAGAGATCAAAAAGCACTATCCGAACATCCCTATTGTGGTGCTTACTC
>JAJQES010000048.1 GCA_021201565.1 Tannerellaceae bacterium | reverse complement strand
GGGTTCCCTTGCCGGTTTGGTATTATAACAATAAAACAACAGCCTGCTTTCTTCTATACGAAACTGACCTGATACATACGACGGTTTTTCACTGTCCTGGCTATACTTCACCGCATTCTCTACAAAAGGGATAAAAAGCAAAGGAGGAACAGCGATGCCGGCTGTTTCCTGTTCAGAATGGATTTTATAAAAGAACTGGTCCCGGCGTATCTTTTCCAATCGCAGGAAGTCCTGTAAAAAAGAGATTTCCGGATCCAGCCCCACCCAATCTTTTCCACTCTCTTCCAACTGGTAACGTAGTAATTTTTCCAGACGGAACACAACTGTTTGTGCCATCCGGCTATCTTTTTTGAGCAACACATTTACGTTGTTCAGCATATTAAACAGGAAATGAGGATTGATCTGGCTTTTTAATACATTCAGTTCGGAGTGTAAGGTAGCTGTCTGTAGTTCGCCGATCTGTTGGTCGAAAAGGATCCAGTTGCGTAACAGGATGACTGTGGATGCGCCCAGGGAAAACAACCCGACATTGAGCAGGGATGAAATGAAAGCGACTCCTACACGCACATAGCCTTCTTCTGCTATCCGGTCGAAAAAATCAGGTAAAAGAAGGGCCTGAAACAATAAAGTTATCCCTAATAAAAAAACAGAAAGCAGGAGAATAAACAGGCTATACTTTCCTATATGATTTCGTAATAAATAGCGTGGTATCCCCCAGTAGAGGTTGGAATAAAACAGAAGAAAGAAGACCAGGGCAGACGATACGGACATCCAGATTCTTCTCTCTCCCCATATATTTGCCTCCTTACTTATATAACCCATATTTACCACTATGACCAGAATAACGGTACACAAAAAAAGATGCCGGTAAAACCGCTTGCCGGGGCTTAACAGAAAACGAAAAAAGAAGTTTTTCATAGATTCTTTCATACTATATCTATCAGTAAGGTGTTATGTTGGATCCGGAACCGGTCCCCATACAGGAACTTTACTCTTTTTAACAGATCCTTATCCGGATCCTCTGTTCCCAATCCCGGGACGCGGAACGCTAACCTCTCTTGCGTATAAGAAAAAGAGAGATGAAAAACACCGGTATGTTCCTGTTTTTTCCAACGGTCAACAGCGGCTTCCACAAAAGGTAAAAACAGCAAAGGAGGTATTAACAGATGACTGAGTTCTCCCCCGGATGAAATATGGAATTCAAATGGGTTATCCGCATGTTGTTCGATGAGCAGGAATGTAGTAAGAAACTGTATTTCACTGCTCAATAAGACCTGGGCACGATTCCCATCATATAGCTGGTAACGCAGGAAACGGCTGAGATACAAAATCATGGCAGAGGATGGGACGGGCTCTTTCACTGCTATTTCTCCTATCCGGTGTAAAGTGCGTAACAGGAAGGAGGGGTTAACCTGTTGCTTTACCTGTTCAATGTCTAACTGCATCCGTTGTGTTTCGAGTTGGTTCAATTGGTGTATTTCCAGGAGCCAGTGTTTTAGGATAACAGTCACCGAAACACCGGAGAGCATAATGGATAATGAAATAAATTCACTTAAAAAAACAAACAACAGGTAGCCGTCCCCGGAAAAATAAGAAGCACTTCCGGGTTCTACCTGCAAATAATGAATAAAAATATATTCATTCAGCAGCAGTCCTGCATTTACCCCTATTACCAAAAGAATAAAGCAACCTGTATAGGTGAGAAAGTGACGGGCCAGGAAAAAACGGGGTATCAGGAAATACACATTCAGATAACCAGCTATTGCGTAAAGAAGAGTATATAATAGAATGGCCATCAGAAACCATACCCACTGCCGGCCTGCCATTATAAAAGACATAGCTACTACATTCACAGCAAGTGTAGCTGCTATTAACACAAAAACGACATGGCGCAGCCAGCGGTAAGAAGGAGCCAACAGGAATTTACAAAACGGGCTATCGGGATGTTGTTCCATATATATTCAGTCACAAATTAATTAAAAAAAAGAATGCCGGACAAGAGCTATCCTCAGAAACCATATCGAAGGGAAATGGAGCCATAAAAAGAAGCGGCAAAATGAGGATCATGTTCGCCTTCCGTAGTACGGAAAAAGGCTTTCAGCGTATTCTCATGATAGTAAGCCATCCGGACCGGGACGACGCCCGCTGTTCCCACCAAAGAGAACCCTTTTCCTAAGGAAAGAAGTCCTTCTACTCCAGTGGTGACATACTGATGAGTAAAAACCATCTCTTTCTCCTCCCTCTTTTCCAGGGCCATGGAACCGTAGAGTCCGGCTGTAAATCCGATTCTGAACCGGTTATTCAACCACACACCGGCTGTAATCTCCGCTGCGTTCATCAGCTGGATATCCAGTTCATATTTTCCTTCCAGTTTCCATTGGAAAACAAGCCCGGGAAACACCATCGGGTAGCCGAAGGAGCTATTGAGAACAAGCCCTCCTCCCAGGCTCAGGCTTTCCCTGAAATGATGGATCAGGATCACTCCTCCATTTCCTACCACTTGTTTCCACCGGATTTGTGAAAAGTCCCGGTGAGGGGTATAGAGGCCACCGCCGATCATCCCCATCACAGACCATTTTTCATGAATAGGCCGGGAGTGTATGACGGAAAGGGAGAGGTTCATAATTTCACCCGGCGCATGCACACGGTCCATCTGATTATTGTTCAGATCTGTATAGGAACCATAGAAGGATACACCCCAGATACGGGGCCGTTCGTACCGGTCCGGTTTGACTAAGACAGGGATCATCAGGGCCATTTCATATACCCGGGCACTTCCATTGGCATCGCCTACCTTTTTATTATGCTGGTCCCGGAAAGAGGAGTTTCCTATAAAGTCTGTTTTTATATACACTTGTCCGGCTACCGGACAAACCACAAAGAGAAAAAAGGAAAAAAAGATTAGATAGAATTTCATACTGAGTTATTTTCCCACAAAACTATCCGGGAAAAGGACAGGAAAAATAAATTTGATACCAACCTGGCTGTAAAAGATACAAACGCTCCTTTTTCAACTATAACGGTAGGAGTTAGTTGGATGAATTGCTACGACACAGGTTAACCTCTGGACAAAGGAAAGGTGTTTTAAGTCCCGGAGGGACGTCTGGTCAGAGGGGACCCCGATAAACCGGGAGGTTTTCTGGTCAGAGGGGATTTGCAATCCCCGACTAAGGAGTATTAGAATCTGTGATTCTAAAAATAAATAAA
>JAJQES010000525.1:693-3214 GCA_021201565.1 Tannerellaceae bacterium | reverse complement strand
TTAATTGAATTGAACCTATTAAATTTTTGGCATGCAAATATATAGCTTTTTATTTAAGAGAAAAAGAATTGGAGAGCAATTTTTAAGAAAAAAGATACTGGCTTTCCCCTATTACTGCGTAATTTTGTATAATCCTTTTGATTAAAAATGAATAAAGATATAACTGTAAGTACCCTTCTGGTTGATTGGTATGAGATAAATAAGAGGGATCTGCCCTGGAGGCACACAAAAGATCCGTATAAAATATGGGTATCGGAGATCATTCTCCAACAGACCCGTATAGCGCAGGGGATGGACTATTATCTCCGTTTTACAGAACGTTTTCCGGATGTGAAAACTCTGGCGGAAGCTGGAGAAGATGAAGTATTGAAATACTGGCAGGGACTGGGCTATTACAGTCGTGCCCGTAATATGCATACTACGGCAAAGATGATCGTAGAGAAGTTTGGAGGCCGTTTCCCGGAAACGTATAAAGAGATTTTATCCTTAAAAGGGATTGGGGAGTATACGGCGGCGGCTATAGCTTCATTTGTCTGGGACCAGCCTTATCCGGTAGTGGATGGAAATGTCTATCGCGTACTGGCCCGTTTATATGGGGTAGAGACACCGATTGATACGGGAAAAGGGAAAAAAGAATTTGCGTCCTTAGCTGAAATGGTATTAAATCCTCAGAAAGCCGGTCTTCACAACCAGGCGGTGATGGAGTTTGGAGCTTTGCAGTGTATTCCGCAAAATCCCCGTTGCCCGGCTTGTCCTTTTTTGGATAGATGTGTCGCCTGTAATACCGGTAAAGTAAATGAGTTGCCGGTAAAACAGAAGAAAGGCCGGACACGTGACCGTTTTTTTCATTATTTCCATATTACTTACCAGGATAACACCTGGCTGAACCGCCGGGGAAAAAAAGATATCTGGGAAGGATTATATGAGTTTCCCCTGATCGAAACATCCGGGAAGATGGATTTTGCAGATATGCAGGCATTGAATGCATTCCGGGAGTTATTTGGAGAAGGAGTGGAGGTGGATATACAGGTCGTTGGCTCTCCGGTAAAACATGTGTTGTCTCATCAGGTGATCTACGCTGTGTTCTATAGAGTGGAATTAAAAGGACCGGTACCTGGACTGGGTAACTACCTGGAAATCCCTTCCGGGGAACTGGATAAGTATGCCGTTTCCCGTTTAGTGGAAATCTATCTGGAAAGAGGAGGGCAACTTTCTTTTAATTATACTGTTTAGAGGAATAGAAGATAAAAATGAATACATGAAAAAGATCCGGTCCTATTTGAAAAGTGATTGATTTTATGTTTCTTTGTGTATGATTATAACCTATATGAAATATGTCATTAAATAAAGTAATATTAATTGGAAATGTAGGGAGAGATCCCGAAGTGCGTTATTTTGACAGTGGTGCGGCTGTAGCAAACTTCCCGATGGCTACATCAGAGCGCGGATATACCTTAGCGAATGGAACTGTTATTCCTGAACGTACGGAGTGGCACAATATTGTGGTGCGCCGTGACCAGGTGTCATTTGTAGAAAAATGGGTGAAAAAAGGATCCGGTGTATATGTCGAAGGAAAAATTCGTACCCGTACGTATGATGACCAGGCCGGAGTCAAACGGTATGTAACCGAAATTCATGCGGACCGGATCGAATTCTTTAGTTTCGGACGCAGAGAAGACGGACAGGCGACAACTACTACAACGACTGCGCAGCCGGCCCAGAGCACTCCTTTTGGGCAACAGCCAACTTATCAGCAACCGGCTACTCCGCAGACCGACTCTTTTACTGAAAGCAGTGATGTGGATGATCTGCCGTTCTGATATTGTTTAACTAATACTGTTCCCCTTGGACTCAGACTATTTTTTATCAGGCTTATTTGCTGAAATAACTGTACAGACTCTGACAGTAGGTTCTGTCGTTGCATTAAGCCTGGCCTTTTTATTACTGTTTGTATCGGCATTTGTATCGGCATCTGAGGTAGCCTTCTTTTCCCTTAATCCGGGAGAACTAAATGAAATACAGGAAGAAAAGAGTCCGGCTGATCCTTTGATTTTACGGCTTTTAGGCCGTTCCGAGTATCTGTTGGCCAGTATTCTGATCACTAATAACTTTGTGAATGTGGCTGTCGTAATGTTATGTACGTATGCATTTCATTCACTTTTTGATTTTTATACTAATCCGGTAGTGGGCTTTATATTGGAGACAGTTATCCTGACGTTTCTTTTACTGCTTTTTGGTGAGATTATGCCCAAGATCTATGCGCAAAACAATACGCTCAAGTATGTCAGAAGAACAGCCGGGATATTGAATGGGATAGAACATGCCTGCCGTCCTTTGTCGAATGTGTTGGTTAAGTCCACTACGTTTATTAATAAAATACTGGTCAAGAAAAAATATGATCTGTCTGTAGATGAACTTTCCAAAGCCATTGAACTGACCTCAGAAGAGATAAAAGAGGAAAAAGAGATGCTGGAAGAGATCCTGAAATTTTATAATAAGACAGCCAGTGAGATCATGACTC
>JAJQES010000525.1:0-683 GCA_021201565.1 Tannerellaceae bacterium | reverse complement strand
GTGGAAGATATTGATATAAAAGAGAATTTCAGGAAAGTAATCGATTTTATTATTGAATCCGGCTATTCCCGTATTCCGGTATACTCCGGAACTGAAGACCATATCAAAGGCATTCTGTATATTAAAGATTTGCTTCCCTTTATAGATAAACCGGATACATTCCGTTGGCAGAGCCTGATCCGGCCGGCCTATTTTGTGCCGGAGACCAAGAAAATCGACGATTTGCTGGAGGAGTTCCGCACCAACAAAATCCACATGGCTATCGTAGTGGATGAATTTGGCGGGACGTCCGGTATTGTGACTATGGAGGATATTCTGGAAGAGATTGTCGGAGAGATTTCAGACGAATACGATGACGACGAACAGCAGTTTATCCGTTTGGCGGATGGTAGCCTGATCTTTGAAGCTAAGATCCCGTTGACGGACTTTTTCCGGGTCGTAGATGTGGAGGAAGAAGAGTTTGATGACCTGACGGATGAAGTAGATACATTAGCCGGTCTCCTGCTGGAGATCAAAGGGGATTTCCCCAAGAGAAGAGAGATCATTGACTACAAAGACTTCCGTTTTCAGATTCTCGAAGTGGATAACCGGCGTATTCAGAAAGTGAAGTTCAACAGGATTACCCAGGAAAAAGAATAGGTCTATGGGTTTACTCCTGAAACAGACAGAACCGTCCTGCTGGG
>JAJQES010000003.1 GCA_021201565.1 Tannerellaceae bacterium | reverse complement strand
CATTTAGCCTTTATTGCAAGTCTTCAGGTAATTTCTTTTTAGCTGTACCGGAAGAGGAAATCCTTTCCAGTCCCCAGACAATTCCAAAACCCAAAATAATTAGCAGAAGCCCCTGCCATACCAGTTCATTGGGTAAAATATTTGTTCCGGTTTCCAGTTCTTTCCACGGCCAGACTTTATTCAGGGAACCCAACATAAAACCGGCGAGAATAGAAATAGTTATATCATGAAAACGTTTCAGGGCAAAAGATAAAAGCCGGGCAAAGGAGGTGATACCAATAGCAGCTCCGCAAACAAAGACAAGGATCACTACAATATCCAGATTCTTAACCGCCTCCATCACATATTTATATCCACCTAATAATACCAATACAAAGCTTCCGGAAATACCGGGAAGGATCATCGCGCAAATAGCAATCATAGCAGCCAGAAAGACATACCATAAGGAGAGAGTATCATATTGTTCAACCGGAGTAGCTGCCGTAATAAAGTAAGCAACAACTGCACCCGCTATAAAACAAAGAATGGTTTTCCAGTTCCAGGATCTGACATCTTTTGACACAATCCAGGTAGAGGCCATGACCAGGCCAAAGAAAAAAGACCAAACCAGAATAGGTTGGTTCGCAAGCAACCAGGTAATCAGTTTTGCCAATGAAAAAATACTAAATGCAATTCCTATAACCAACGAAAAAAGGAAATTACCGTTAATCGCTTTCCAGAAAGCTGCGATTTTGCCGGTAAACAATAATTTCAGGGAGGAGAGGTTGATACTTTTTATAGAATCCAGTAACTCTTCATAGATACCTACAATAAAAGCGATCGTACCGCCTGAAACACCCGGAACCACATCAGCAGCTCCCATACCTGCACCTTTCAATGCTATCAATACATAGTCTTTTAGACTTCGTTTCTCCATCCTTTGTACTTAATTATTATTGTCTTTGTTATATAAATATTCAAATGTCAAATCCTCCGGCGGGATATGGCGCGCTCTGGAAAAACGCTCATTACAGTCCAGGCGGGTCAGCCTTATATATTCCGATAACTCCAGGGCGGATGCTTTCCGGTAGTATTTATCAAACAGTTCCATATCCCCTATATTAAAATAGGCCATGGCCCGCTGGATATGCATAAAAGGCATATTGGGTTTAAAATCAAAAACCTTTTTATAATATTTAAAAGCCTTATTCAAATCACCCTTAAAGTACAGATTTAAACTATTATGAAAAAACTCATTCTTCTCAATAGTCTCCTCCTGCTGCTCCTGTTCTATCTGGTTAAAGATCCGGTGGGTCACTTCCAGCGCCTGTTCTTCTTTTCCATTCTCAATATAGTTGAGCGCCAGCAGGGATAATACCCGGACATCTCCGGGAAAAAGCTGAACAGCTTTGTGTAATATCCGGCGGCCTTCCTCCTCACGGCCGGTTTCCAGACAACAGCGGATGTAGTTTATATAGGAAGTTGATTCCGGATCTTCTCCGGGATCCTCAATGATTTTCTTCAGGATCTCATAGCACTCCTCAAACCGTTCTAACTTAATATAGCATTCTGCTATCAACGGTTTAATACGTTCCTGTGATTCCTCGTCCGTTGCAATTTCCTGATAAGCCTCTATTGCTTTTTCATAGTTTTCATTCATAAAAAGACAATATGACTTCAGAATTTTCAATTCCATATCGGACTCATCGCAGGCAAGCGCGTAATCAAACGCCTCCACCGCCTTTTCAAATTCACCTGTCATTGAATACAAACGCCCCAGCATAAACCAGGTATCATACGAAAACGGATCTTTATCAATCAGTTCATTACATAACCGGATCGCTTCCGTAAATTCTCCTTTTGCTTCCAGCAAATAGCACAATTCATCTTTCAGAATGAGATTATCCGGATACAATTTAAGTCCCCGGTTAATAAGATCGCGGGCTTCTTCGTTCATATCCAGGTCATTCAACACACCTGCCGTATATTCAAACAGGATCTCTGCGTGTTCGCTTTGACTATCAACCTGTGATTGAATATAATGCAGGGCTTTCTTATATTTGTCAAGATGACAGTAACATTCCAGACGCAACATATCCATATCCTGGGACAGCACATCCGATACCTCATCCAGCAAATCCAGCGCTTTCTGATATTTTTCCCGGAATATATATAATTTACACTCTCTGAGTTTAAGATCCTGGTGACCGGGATGCAGCTTCATTCCCAGCCTTATAATATCTCCATAGTGGTTCCAGTCATCTGCCTCTTCCAGACTATCCAGTAATCTGTCAATTTCATCTGCATCAAAATAGGGTTCTTTACCTTCCTGTTGAGCAGAAAGAAAACGTTTCAATAGTTTTGAGGCTTCATCTCTTTTCATATTTCATCCCTATTTTAAGTAGCCTCCCCATTTGTAGTCTCAACTACGACAAACAGGAAGAGAGTTTTACAACTACTTTATACTTATTTATCTTTCACCTTGCTCCAGGTATCTTTCAGGGATACCGTACGGTTAAAGATAAGATTCCCTTCTGTACTATCCGGGTCCAGATTAAAATAACCGATCCGCTGGAACTGGAAATGATCGTACGGCTTTGCATGTTGCAATTCCATTTCTACACGGCATCCCTTCAATACAGTCAAAGATTCCGGATTCAATAATTCATGGAAATCTTTATCTTTTTCTTCGGACGGATTCTCAACCACAAATAACCGGTCGTACAACCGGACTTCCGCCGGAAGGCTATATTCAGCCGATACCCAATGCAACGTCCCTTTGACTTTCCGGTTACTATCCGGCATTCCGGTCCGGGTCTGCGGATCATATTCAGCATAGATTTCCTCAATCTCACCTGCTTCATTTTTCTGCACACCCGTACATTTCACGATGTAAGCATTTTTCAATCTTACTTCACGTCCCGGTGTCATACGGAAAAACTTCTTCGGTGCATCTTCCATAAAATCATCCCGCTCAATAAAAAGTTCACGGGTAAATGCAATTTCATGTTCACCGGCCGAAGAATCTTCCGGGTTATTGACGGCACTCATCATCTCTACCTCTCCTTCCGGATAATTAGTAATGATCAGTTTCACCGGATCCAGCACAGCGGATACACGGGGGGCACGCTGATTCAGGTCTTCCCGGATAGAGTGGTCCAACAAGGATACATAAATGATTACGTCATATTTGGTATAACCGATACTGTCAATAAAATTACGGATTGATTCCGTTGTAAACCCACGA
>JAJQES010000152.1 GCA_021201565.1 Tannerellaceae bacterium | reverse complement strand
ATTAAAACCTATGGCCGGGCTACTCTTTCCACAGCATCGTTCCGGGGAACAGCTCCTTCACATACCCAGGTCACCTGGAATGGGATGAAAATCAATTCGCCTATGCTGGGGATGGTGGATTTTTCGTTATTACCTTCTTACCTGATTGACCATGCTCAGTTATATCACGGAGCCAGTTCCGTAGGAGTGACCGGAGGCGGTTTGGGAGGAGCTATTACGTTGGGGTCTGCCCCTTTGCAGGAAGACGGTATGCAGCTTCGCTTCATCCAGGGAACCAGTAGTTACCGGACCTTTGACGAGTTTCTGCGCCTTACCTATGGCAATAACCGTTTAAAAGGGTCTACCCGCGTTTATTATGCTACTTCCAAAAATGATTTTAAATACAACAATTACAAAAAGAAAGAATATACATACGACGGAGAGGGAAACATCGTGGATGGGTATTACCCACGGGAACGCAATAAAAATGGGTCTTTTAAAGACTTCCATCTTTTACAGGATCTTTTTTATACCGCCGGTGACGGCAGCCGGTTTGCCTGGTCAGGGTGGTACATGAATTCCCGGCGGGGTATTCCCATGTTAAATGTGGACTATAAAGAGGAGAGCCAGTCAAAAAACCAGCAGGATGAGGAAACATTCCGGACCACACTCAGTTGGGACAAATTAATCCGTAACATGAAACTTTCTGCTCATGCCGGATACAGCTACACCAGTTTACAATATGTCTATTTGAGTGACATCGGAAAAGAAGAACCGGCTGAAATGATCCGTTCTGAAAGTGATGTCCATACAGGGTATGCCCGCCTGCATGCAGACTATTATGTTAGTGATAAATGGATGTTTACCGGAACGCTTTCGGGCCACCAGCATTTTGTTAAAAGTATGGACCGGGCTATTATGACTACCGATGGAAACAAAGCTGTTATCGGCTATGACAAAGCCCGGCTGGAACTTTCGGGGTTCCTGTCTGCTAAATACCGGCCTCATCCGCGGTTGGGAGTAGCGGCCAGTTTACGGGAAGAAGTGTACGGTACTCATTTTACTCCTCTGATTCCGGCTTTTTTTGCCGAATATACCCTGACCCCAAAAGGACAATGGGTCGCTAAAGGCTCTTTTGCCCGTAATTACCGGTACCCTTCCCTGAATGACCTTTATTTTATGCCGGGTGGAAATGACTCCCTCCGTACGGAAAAAGGATATACCTATGATCTGGGAGTGGAGTATACTCTGAAGAAAAAGAACCTGGAGTTCAAAGGAGAATTGACGGGGTATGATTCGTATATAAAGGACTGGATCGTATGGCTGCCCACCTTCAAAGGATTCTGGTCGCCTAAAAATGTCAGGAAAGTTCACAGTTACGGACTCGAAATAAAGGGAAATCTGAAATATCAGCCGGCAAAAGAGTGGCTCCTTTCTGTGAATGGTAACTATTCCATTACCCATTCGATCAATCACGGAGATCCGGTCAACTGGAGCGATGAATCTATCGGGAAACAATTGGTCTATATTCCTAAATACAATGCTGCTTTAACTGCCATGATAGAATGGAAAGACTGGGTATTTACCTATAAATGGAATTATTATAGTCGCCGGTATACCACCTCCAGTAATGAAACAGCAACCCGGCTGGGTTTATTGAGTGCCTATTATATGAATGATGTTTCCCTTGAGAAGCGTATCCACACCCGGTGGGCAGGAGTATCTCTTAAATTCACAGTCAATAATCTGTTCAACGAAGAATATGAATCCGTCCTGTCCCATCCGATGGCAGGCATCAACTATGGCTTTTTCCTGGAAATAACCCCTTTGTTTAGAAAATAATCAGGCACGGATTATACAGTAATCCGTGCCTGTATGATTGCTAACTCCTGGTTTGAGACAGACTCTTCCCGGGCGTTTGCGTTAGTCGTTCATCTTTTCGTTTACCCAGTCTTTAGCCTGGTGATATTTTTCTTTGATGCTATCACCTACCTCTTCCGCTTTTTCACTGACTGTATTTTTAGCATGTTCTGCTTTATAGTCTGTGTCATCACTCCAGTCTTTTACATCTTTTTTAGCTTTATCCGCTTCCAGATTTGCTTTGTCTTTTGCGATCTGTGTATCATCCTGTAAACGATCTTTTGTTGTATAATCGTAATCTTTATCACGCATATTATCCATAATCCTTCTTTTTTAATTTATAATTTAGAAGTAAGAAGTTAAGAAGTAAGAAGTGATCCCTCACTTCGTTCGTTAGAAGTTAAGAAGTCAGGAATAGTTATTATACATTATTCTTACCTTCTTAACTCCTGACTTCTTACTTTTAACTTCTTCCGGAGAAAGTTGTTTATCCATTTAAAAGTTTTTTATCTTTACACTCCTAAAAAGTACTATTTTTATGTCTTTAAAACGTTTTGGAGTATCATTAGAAGAGGAAATACTTGAATCGCTTGACCAATATGTAATTGATAATGGGTTTTCCAACCGTTCCCAGGCGATCCGGTTTCTCATAGAAAAGAATGTGGCGGAACGCAAATGGCAATGCAATAATGTGGTAGCCGGAACGATTATTGTTATGTATGACCGGAACAGGAAAGAGATCTCCTCCCGGATCGCCACGATCCAGCAAAGCTATACCGATGTTATCCTTTCCTCTTCCCAATTCTATCTGAATCAGAACTTTTGCCTACACCAGGTAACAGTAACCGGTACAGCCTTCCGGCTGACCGAACTTTCTGATAAGTTAACCACTATTAAAGGCATCAAACATGGTAAACTGGTAATGAGCCGGGCCGATTAACCTATTTTGTTACCATAAACTGTAAGTTTTGTTTTGGACGGAGGAGACCCCGATAAATTATGGACGGAGGGGATTTGTAATCCCCGACTTTAGCGTATTTGGATCACAGATCCTCATACTCCACAGGCGGGGATCAGGAGATCCCCTTCAACCAAAGGTAGTCGGAAGATGTGTATATTTTAGTGTATTTGGATCTGTGATCCAATGTATAGAACACCTGTTTATGCTTTCAAGGGATTTGGTGGTTCCGGATCGAGAGATCCGGAGATTTATTTAGTCGGGGATTGCAAGTGGAACATCCCGGTTTATCGGGGCTTCCTCCATCCAAGGTTTTGTCGGCAATCCCAAATATCAAAAATGTATAAGGTCTCGTTTTGTAGGTAATAGATTACTTTGAATTTTTTAAGAATTAATAAAGCCCTGAATTCTTTTTTTGTTTTTGCCAACACCTGTTC
>JAJQES010000005.1 GCA_021201565.1 Tannerellaceae bacterium | reverse complement strand
CATTGGCCGGAAATAAAAAAACACAACTTCTGATCCGTTTTGGTATTGCCCAATCAGATGTATCTGTCCCGGCTACATTACGCCTGGATTTTGTAGAGACACATCCGTCCGGTCCGCCCCGGCTGATAATAGATATGAATGGATATCAGCAACAGATGAGAGTACCTCATGGAACTGATCAGGATTATTTCAGCAGTAAAGAAACAACTTCTTCCGGTTTATTTCTGGAAGTTGAAATCCCGGCTGCCTATCTGAAAAAAGGAGAAAACCTGCTGACAATCCGGAATGACGGAGGCAGTTGGTTAGTCTGGGATTGTCTGACCCTTTCAGCTTCTGAAACGATTAAAACAGAGATTCCTGCAGAAACCTTATCTTGTGCCGGAAATGAGGTACTGCCGGCCTTGGTAAGGGGAAAAGATGATAAATTATTTCAACCCGGCCGTTTATGGATATACAACTGGAGTTCCGGAACACGCTCTGTTGAAATTCAAACCGGTGAAGAATCTATGCAAAAAGTAAATCTGACAAAAGGGATGAATACAGTGGAAGTTCTTTTACCGGAAACCTCTGTAGAAAAGTTAGTTCCCGTAACCATCAGGGCTGGAAAGGAAAAGATCGCAGAAGCCACTCTTACTGCCACTCCGGTAAATAAATGGACTGTTTATCTGGTACAACATACTCATACGGATATTGGATATACCAAACCTCAGACAGAAATCCTGACGGAACATCTGAGGTATATTGACTATGCACTGGAGTATTGTGAAATGACCGAAAACTATCCGGAAGATGCTAAATTCCGATGGACATGTGAAGCTGCCTGGGCTGTACATGAATATTTAAAATGCCGTCCGTCTGAGCAGATCGCCAGACTCAGAAAATATATAGAGAAAGGACAAATTGAAGTGACAGCTATGTATTTTAATATGTCGGAAATAGTGGATGAAAATTCGTTAAAGACATTTCTTGAACCCATCCGGGCATTCCAGGAAAATGGGATACCTGTAAAAACAGGTATGCAGAATGATATAAACGGTATTGCCTGGGCATTGGCCGACTATTTACCCGATCTTGGCATTCAATATATGTCTATCGGGGAACATGATCACCGGGCATTGATACCTTTTGAAGTACCTACATTGTTCAGATGGGAATCTCCTTCCGGAAAACCTCTATATACTTATCGTGCCGATCATTATATGACCGCTAATTTCTGGGGTATTGAACGGGGTAACCTGCAGGAAATGTCACCCGGTTTATTCTCTTATCTACGGAATCTGGAACAAAAAAATTACCCTTATGATGCGGTTGCAGTTCAATATTCAGGATATTACACGGACAACTCGCCTCCGTCCATTATTGTAAACGGATTGATAGAAGAATGGAATAAAACCTATGCTTACCCTCGTTTACGAAGTGCGGTAGTGAGTGAGTTTATGGATTATATTACCGAAAAATATGATGACTCCCGGATACCTGTATACCGGGCCGGATATCCTGACTGGTGGACTGACGGGTTTGGCTCGGCAGCCCGGGAAACAGGAGCTTCCCGGAAAACCCATTCGGATATGATAACAGTAGAAGGATTATTGTCCATGGCAGCTCTGAAAGGTAAAAAATTGCCGGCAGATACCAGAGAGAAGATAACTCATATTCATCAAAGCCTTCTTTTCTATGATGAACATACATTCGGCGCTTCGGAAAGTATCAGCGATCCGATGTGTGAAAACAGCCAGGTACAATGGGCAGAAAAAAGTGCCTATGTATGGGAAGGTCTGAAAAGTGCACAAATGCTCTATGAAACCTCCGCCGGTCTTCTTCAGAATGATCTGGCACGGGGAGAAAATCCGACTATTACTTTCTTTAATACATTGGGATGGCAACGTTCTGCTCTTATTAATGTATATATAGACTTTGAAGTAATTCCCCGGAATGTACCCTTCCGTTTAATAGATCAACAGGGAAAAGAATTAAAATACCAGCCGGTCCGGTCCCGTGATGAAGGTATTTACTATGCTATTTATGCAGAGAATATTCCGGCTATGGGTTATAAAACCTATCAGATCGTAATTGATAAAACAGCAGAACGTGTGCGTGCAGAACGTCAGATCAACAGTTGTTCGATGTTGCAGATGCAGGGAGCAAAAAATCAAATCGAAAATGGGTATTATACTCTCCGGATAGATGAAGAAACCGGCTCAATAGAGAGTCTGTTTGATAAAGAGTTAGGACTCGAAATGGTAGATAAGGAGTCACCCTGGAAATTAGGTGCTTTTGTCTATGAGAAATTAGGAAACCGTCAGCAGATGGAACGCTATACCCTGACTGATTACGAACGGAGTGGTTTACATGATGTAAAGATTACGGGTTATATGGATGGACCTGTATATCAGGCTATACATCTTGAAGGGAAATCCGATTGTTGCCAGGAAGGTTTTGGTGTTAAAACAGAAATCCGTTTATTCCACGATACCAAACGTGTAGAATTGAGTTATGCCATAAAACGATTACCGGTTACAGACCCTACAGGTATTTATGTAGCCTTCCCGTTCCGTTTGGATAAAGGAGAACTCGCTTTTGATGTACAGGGTGGAGTGATCACTTCCGGTGTTAACCAGTTAACAGAGACTGCTTCAGACTGGAACACCGTACAGAATTTTGTAACTGCCCGTAACGGCCAGGCGCAATTTATAGTTGGTAGTGATTTGGTTCTTATGTTTGAAATTGGAGGGATTACAACCGGACTTTACCAATATCAGAAAAGCTACGAAGTTCCCCATGTCTATTCTTTCGTGATGAATAACTACTGGACAACTAATTTCCGGGCTTTCCAGGAAGGAGAATTCCGCTGGAGTTATTACCTCACTTCTACAAATGATCTATCCGATGCATATGCTACACGGTTTGGCTGGGCCTCCCGTGTTCCGTTATATGCAAGAGTGATGCCGACAGGAAAACCGAATAATCAACCTATGGAATATTCAGCTTTCCGGATTGCCTCCGACCATATTTTAATGACTTCCTGTACGCCTGCCGCATCACGGGAAGGATATGTGTTGATCAATGTACGGGAATTAAATGGAGAAACCGGTATGCTTCAGATACTAAATCCGGAAGGAAAAAGAATTCCTTTTATCCCTGTGAATGCAATGGAGGAATTTATGGGAAATGAAGTGAAAGAACTTCCCTTAAAGCCTTATGAAAACAGGTTTGTACTAATGAAGAAATAAACATAC
>JAJQES010000521.1 GCA_021201565.1 Tannerellaceae bacterium | reverse complement strand
TTATAATATTATGAGTATCAAATACGGATTTTACAAAACGCCTGTTCCAAACGACAGAGAGGACAAACAGGAATATCACGCACGGTTTATTGCCAACGGACGGACAGAGGTAGAACGGCTTTCCCAACTGATAGAGGCAACAACAAAGTTCAACGCGTCAGATATAAAAGGCATTCTGGTAGGTTTTATTTTTGCTATGCGGATGGATCTGGAAGCGGGATTTATTATTCAGTTAGAGGGAATCGGAACTTTTTACCCGACCCTGGCTACCCAGACCATTATAAATGAGGACGGAACCACGGAGCAGGTTGTTAAAGTCAAATCTGTGGGATTCCGTTGCAATAAAAAGTTGAGAAGAGCTATACAGGATGTGCCCTTAGAAAGGGTAAAGCATGTGAAAGCGGCCCGGGTAAAACCGCATGAAAGAGAAAATAAAATTCTTGCCTATCTCAAAGAGCATGTAAGTATTTCCATAAAAGAAGTGATGAGACTCAATCATTATTGCAGAGAAAGAGCCCGTAAAGACATTAATAAATTGCTGGAAGAAAAGAAAATAATAAAAATCGGGGGCGGCAACCAGGTGTTGTATATTTTGCCTTATCCGGAAACGCCGGACAGATAAAACAGGAACAGAAGAGAGAGACACACAACGTTAATTATTTGTAATTATAAGTACCTTGCGTTACAAGGTATCCAATAGAACCATATATTTGTTACCATAAAAAAACAAACATTTTTGTAACGATTCTTTTACTATTGCGTCTTATTATTAAAAAGAAGTAAAAAACAACCTTATATGATCATCGAGCTGAAGGATATTAACAAAACATACTACAATGGGGCACCCCTGCATGTATTAAAAGGTATAGATCTGGGTATAGAGAAGGGTGAAATGGTTTCGATCATGGGAGCGTCCGGCTCCGGAAAATCAACTTTACTGAATATTTTAGGTATTCTGGACACATACGATACCGGAAGTTACACGTTGAGCGGACATTTGATCCGGGATCTGAGTGAAACAAAAGCGGCTGAACTCCGTAACCGGATGATTGGATTTGTATTCCAGTCATTCAATCTGATCACCTTTAAAAATGCCGTAGAGAATGTAGCTCTACCTCTTTATTACCAGGGTATGAAACGAAAGAAAAGAAATGCGATGGCCATGGAATACCTGGATATGGTAGGCCTGACAGACTGGGCCGAACACATGCCCAATGAACTGTCCGGAGGACAAAAACAACGGGTAGCCATTGCCCGCGCACTGATCGCACAACCTCAGGTCATTCTGGCAGACGAACCTACCGGAGCGCTCGATAGTGTGACGACCGTTGAAGTAATGGAACTACTCCGTAAGGTGAATAATGAAGGGATGACCATGATCATTGTTACCCATGAACCCTCAGTAGCAGAAGCGACAGACCGGATCATTCGTCTGAAAGATGGTATTATAGAACGGATCGAAGAAAGGAAGGCACATGTTTGATTTTGACAATTTCCGGGAGATCTGGAGTACCGTAAAAAAGAATAAACTCCGTACGTTTCTAACCGGTTTTTCTGTGGCCTGGGGGATTTTAATGCTTATTATTCTGTTGGGTGCCGGGAATGGTTTACGCAACGGGATGATGCTCAATTTCCGGAATTACTCCCTTAACCGTATAGAGATGTGGCCCCGCTGGAGTAGTATGCCTTATAAAGGGATGCAGCAAAACCGGCGTATCAAATTCAAAACAGATGAAATAGACTTTCTGGTACGTGAAAATCCGGAGATTGATCTGATCACAGGAGTCAACTATCACAATTTTGAGATTACCTACGGAGAGGAATATAATAGTTATTCCGTACAGGGAGTTCACCCGACAAAAGCAGTGATTGATAATGTGGAGATCCATTCCGGAAAAGGCCGTTTTCTGAATGATGTAGATATAAAGGAAAAAAGAAAAGTTGTTGTAATCAGTCCCCAGATGCAGGAAACCCTCTTCCGGAATACAGATCCGTTAGGAAAATGGGTACAAATAGGGAAAATTCCTTTTCAGGTGATAGGGGTTTACTATGTTGAAAACAATAACTACGATGTTCCGGCCTATATCCCTTTTTCGACTTCACAGGCGTTATACAGAGCCGGATATGGAGTAGATGAAGTGGCGTTTACAACAAATGGGATTAACACACAGGAAGAGTATGAAGCATTTGCCGAACGTCTGCGCGTGCAAATGGGACAGCGGCATTGGTTTGACCCGGAGGATCGCCGGGCACTCGGGATGTGGAGTACACTGGAAGATTTTATAATGATCAGTAAAATCATGTGGGTTATCCGGGTTTTCGTAGGAATTATCGGGATCGTTACCTTAGCAGCCGGGATTGTAGGAGTTAGTAACATTATGTTGATAACCGTCAGAGAACGGACAAAAGAATTCGGAATCCGCAAAGCCATCGGTGCCACTCCTGTTTCTATTATTAAACTGGTAGTTATTGAATCCATTATTATTACACTTGTTTTCGGATATATCGGACTGGTGATGGGGATCGGCGTGACAGAAGGAGTCAATACTATTATGCAGGCAGCAAATAACGGACAAACAAGCAATGACAGTATGAGCATTTTCAGTAATCCGACCGTAGGACTGGATATTGCTTTTTTCGCCATGTCCTTACTTGTGATAGCCGGTGTATTGGCCGGTTACTTCCCGGCAAGAAAAGCAGTAAAAATAACGGCCATTGAGGCTATGAGGCATGAATAAGGAGAGGGTAATATGTTTGATTTAGATCGTTGGCAGGAAATCTGGGTGACCATTACCCGGAATAAAATACGAAGTTTTCTGACAGGATTAGGAGTATTCTGGGGTATTCTGATGCTTGTTTTACTATTGGGTGCCGGTAATGGAATGAAAAACGGAATCTATAAAAACGTAGATGGATTTGCGACAAATTCAGCTTTCTTCTTTACCAACCGGACAGGAGAGGCCTATAAAGGATATAAAAAAGGCCGGTGGTGGTCTATGCGTAACCGGGATATAGAAACGATCCGGGCACGGGTAAAAGGACTTAAATACATCTCTCCGATGGTGATGTCGTGGGGTGGTGAGAACAATGTCGTAAAAGGACAAAAAGCCGGTACCTATAACGTCCGGGGAGTCTACTCCGATTATTTCCATATTGAGACACAGCATATCCTGAAAGGAAGATTATTAAATGATATTGATGTAAGGGAAAAACGTAAAGTGTGCCTCATTGGAGATATCGTAGAAGAAGTTTTATTTGAACACGGTGAAGACCCGGTCGGACAATACATCCGGGTAAACGGGATTTACTATCAGGTGGTAGGGGTGATAAAACCCAAACCCAAAGCACAGATTGGCGGAAGAACCTCCGAAAGCATTATGTTACCTTTCACTACTTTACAGCAAACCTCCAACCAGGGAGATAAATTCTGGTTCCTGTGTGCAACTGCCGAAGATGGATATGACTGTGACATACTGGTAGAAGATATCAAAGCCATCCTGAAATCACAGAATGAAATATCTCCTACGGATCCACAGGCCGTAAATAGTTTCACAATAGCGAAACAGTTCCAGACGTTTGAGAACCTCTTTTTAGGAATCAACAGTTTAGTCTGGTTCGTCGGGCTGGGAACATTACTGGCCGGTGTCATCGGCGTCAGCAATATTATGATGGTAACGGTCCGGGAGCGAACCCGGGAAATAGGTGTACGGCGGGCTATCGGAGCCAGACCCTGGAATATTATTTCACAGATCATGAGCGAAAGTCTGATGCTTACAGCCATAGCAGGATTGATGGGATTGAGCCTGGGGGTATTTATCCTGGATCTGATAAGCCGTGCGATAGGTACTGATACGGGTTCGGACGGTACCTTCTTTGAAAATCCGGAAATACATATCGGCACAGCTGTCATAGCGACCGTAGTCCTGCTGGTCAGTGGTCTTTTCGCCGGATTGATCCCTACATGGAGAGCCCTTCAAATCAAAGCGATTGATGCAATACGAGAAGAATAAAAACAAATAAAAAATTAGTATACAATGAAAAAAATCGGCAAAATCATTCTATTATGCTTATTGGGAGCCGCAGTGATAAGCACCTTTTATTTTTTATGGAAAAAGTCACAGCCCGTAAAGACTGAATATGAAATTGTCACCCCCACCATCGGTGATGTGGAAACGAAGACGGTTGCTACCGGAAAAGTAGAACCTCGTGATGAAGTATTGATCAAACCTCAGATGTCCGGGATTATCTCCGAACTTATGAAAGAAGCCGGCCAGATGGTACGGGAAGGGGAGATCATCGCCCGGATCAAAGTAATCCCGGAAATGACCCAGCTCAACAGTGCCGAATCACGTGTGCGGGTGGCCCGGATCAATCTGGAACAGATCACCGCGACACATGAACGTGACGAACAATTATACCAACAGGGAGTGGTTGCCCGGGAGGAGTATGAGACCTCACTTGCCAACTACAAAAAGGCACAGGAAGAGCTGGAGAATGCGATCGACAACCTGGATATTATCCGGGATGGTATCACTAAAAGTTCAGCCGCGACCAGTACCACACAGGTACGTTCCACAATTACAGGAATGATCCTGGATGTGCCTATTAAAGTGGGAAATTCCGTGATCCAATCCAATACGTTTAACGATGGGACCACTATCGCATCGGTTGCGGATATGAATAATATGCTTTTTGTGGGTAAAATAGACGAAACGGAAGTCGGCCGTATCCACGAAGGGATGCCATTGAAACTAACCGTAGGAGCCTTAGACGGACAACAATTTGACGCGCATCTTGAATATGTTTCGCCCAAAGGAGTGGAAGAAAACGGAGCGGTTATGTTTGAAATGAAAGCAGCTGTACAGATCCCGGAAGATGTGTTCATCCGTGCCGGATATAGTGCCAACGGTGAGATTGTTCTGAAAGAGGTGAAAGGTGTATTGACCCTGCCGGAAAACTGTATCGAATTTAGTAATGACTCGGCTTTTGTACATATCCTGAAACAGGAATTACCCGAACAGGAATTTGAGAGACATCATGTCAAAGTTGGCCTTTCTGATGGAATAAAAATAGAGATTACTGAAGGTTTAACTGAAGAGGATAAAGTCCGGGGTTCAGTTATTACCAATAAATAATACAAACCATCTATCGAAATGAAACAATCTACCCTATTTATATTCATTACATTTCTTATGGCGGGTATGCACATATCAGCACAGGAAAAGGTATGGACATTGCAGGAATGTATCCTGTATGCGATTGACAATAATATTCAGTTAAAACAGTTAGAACTTGAACAGGAGAACCGGCAAATCGCTCTGAATACCAGTAAGAGCCGTTGGTTGCCGAACCTGAATGCAAGTGTAGGACAGGATTTTGGTTTTGGCCGCTCATTGACGATCGACAACACGTATGTCAACCAAAGTTCAGCTAGTAGTTCTTTTGGAATCTCTACCGGGATGCCAATCTTTGATGGATTCGATATAAAAAATAGTATTGCTGCCGGTAAGCTGGATCTGATGGCCAGCATAGAAAGCCTGAAAAAGGCACAGGAGGACCTGGCAATGAATGTGACTTCTGCCTATTTACAGATCTTATATTACAAAGAAATAGAAAACATCGCGGAATTGCAGGTTGCCCTTACCGGAGAACAAACCATACGTACCGAATCACTGGTGAACAGCGGAAAAGTTCCCCTTTCCCAACTCTACGATATGCGTGCCCAACTGGCAAATGACGAAGTTACTTTATCGGAAGCCCGTAACAATGTAAAACTGGCCTTACTGGATCTGGTCCAGTTACTGGAACTGGAAAGAGACGGAGCCGGATTTGATATTATTACCCCGGACACAGAAGATGCCATCGGCACTTATCTGGGAAGTATTCTGCCTCCGGACCAGATCTTTGACCAGGCTGTCACCTTTAAACCTCAAATCCGTGAACAGGAATATTTGCTACAAAGCCAGGAGAAAAATCTCCTGATCGCTAAAGCCGGTTATTATCCTAAATTAAACTTGTCTGCTTCTTACTATAATTCCTATTATCACTCTTATTCATCCGGTGCCAATAATATCAGTTTTAAGGATCAATTAAGTAACAACGGACGGGAAGGTATAGGACTCAGTCTAAGCATTCCTATGTTCAACCGGTTTCAGGTACGCAATAATGTACGAAGTGCAAAAGTAGGTATTCTCAGCCGCCAGCTGGAAATGGATAATACCAAAAAGACTCTTTATAAAGAAATCCAGCAGGCCTACTATAATGCAACCGCCTCCCAGGAGAAACTACTTGCTTCTGAAAAGTCAGTAGAAGCCAATGAAGAGGCCTTTAAATATGCAGAAGAGCGGTATAATGCCGGAAAGAGTACGGCGTATGAGTTCAATGAAGCAAAAACAAAACTGGCACAAAGTCTTTCCGAACAGGCACAGGCAAAATTCAATTTCATTTTCCGCGCTAAGATTCTGGACTTTTATAGCGGGAATCCGATCAGTTTATAATCCAACAAGTACAGAACAGTATAGTCCCCGACTTGACCGGGGACCGCAGAAAAACAGGTGGTATCACGATTGAATGTAACTCAAGCCTGTGTTTCTGCGGTCCCCAATCAAGTTGGGGATCATTTTTTCCTGAATTACAGGAAGCAGACATTTACTTTCCGCCAAAAGAGAAACTGATAGGAATATATTGTGGTGACGGCACCGTTCTGTTTCCTATACGAAAAGAAGGTTTGATTTGTAAGGATACAGTCGATTTATCACTACTGATACCGGCCAGGTTTTTGACAATATTTTGTACAGCATTTCCCGAATCCCCGCTCAACAAAGAGGCCAGATCCACTCCTATAGACACCGGTAAGATCCGGGTACTTCCCGAAGGAACATTCAACGCCTGACTGACCGCACCTCTGGTAAATTCTATATTATCAATTTTCAGAATATAATCCAATCCCTGTAGAGCTGCAGTTGCTGCATTCGGGTTTGTCACATCCAGATTGATCGTAAGATTGAGAGGAACCGAAGAGCGGCTACCTGTCAGAAAAGAGATCACCTGCGGAACAGCAGTTAGTCCGACCCCATGCGACAAATCAATACCCGCCAGGGTAAGGTGAGACACAGAATTATAATTATACGTACACTGTGTCAGATTATACGCCTCCCCGACCTGTTTTGCCACATTACATCCCTGAAACAAAATAGCAGAGAGGAGGAGCAATAAAAAATTTCTTTTCATACGAATAAAATTTAAGTTCGCGTTTAATCAGAACAAAGGTATAAAAAGAAAAATAGTAAAAAGGTTGTTTTAAACATGTTTCACAAATACGGCATTCGCTGATAAAATGATTCTTTCAAGGGGTTTCTGTTTGTCTTTTTTTATTCGTTTCCCGAAATCTACGAACTACTACCTGTTAACTACCAACTACTTTTTTTATCTTTGTAGCTGTTTGAAAAGAAAATAACAATCAATATGAAGAAATTTAGAGCAGCCATTGTTGGATATGGCAACATTGGTAAGTATGTATTGGAGGCTATTATTGCTGCTCCTGATTTTGAAGTGGCCGGTGTGGTACGCCGTAACCCCAATGACGTTCCGGATGAATTAAAAAACTATCCGGTTGTGGATAGTGTTACCAAACTGGAAAATGTAGATGTCGCTGTATTAGCTACTCCTACACGCAGCGTGGAATCGTTTGCAAAAGAGATCCTGGCGTTAGGAATCAATACAGTAGACAGCTATGATATCCATGGAGGTATTGTGGATCTTCGCCGTTCGCTGGATGAAGTGGCTAAAGCAAATAATTCGGTTGCTGTTATCTCTGCCGGCTGGGATCCGGGAAGTGATTCAGTTGTGCGTGCGTTACTGGAAGCTATGGTACCCAAAGGAATTACCTACACTAATTTTGGTCCGGGTATGAGTATGGGACATACTGTAGCCGTGAAAGCAATTGAAGGGGTAAAAGCGGCCCTGAGCATGACCATCCCGGTAGGAACCGGCATTCATCGCCGTATGGTATATATTGAAGTGGCAGACGGATATGAGTTTGAAAAAGTAGCGGCTGCGATTAAATCAGACGACTACTTCGTTCATGACGAAACACACGTGATCCAGGTGGACTGTGTGGATAACCTGCTGGATATGGGACACGGTGTAAACCTGACCCGTAAAGGAGTATCCGGACAGACCCAGAACCAGTTGATCGGATTTGATATGAAAATCAACAACCCGGCACTGACGGCACAGGTATTGATCGCTGTAGCCCGTGCCAGCTTCAAACAACAACCGGGAGCATATACAATGATCGAATTACCGATGATTGATATGTTATACGGTGACAAAGAAGATTTAATCAGAAGACTCGTTTAACTTAATTGACAATTGACAATGCATAATTGACAAGTAGAAACAGGAAACTTTTCCTTTTCCGGTTGTCCATTTGGAAGTAGTTGTCAATTGTCAATTGTCAATTGTCAATTAATATGCTGAGCTATGTAACATGGACGGTTGATCCTGCTATTTTTGAGATTGGTTCCCGTGAAATACGCTGGTATGGAGTCATGTTCGCTGTCGGTTTCGCGATAGGTTACATGATCGTGAACCAGATGTGGAAAAAGGAGAATCTAAATCCGGCCTGGATTGATTCGTTATTAATCTATACGGTACTGGGAACAGTGATCGGAGCACGGTTGGGACACTGCCTGTTTTATAACCCCGGTTATTATCTGGCCCATCCTATTGAAATTCTTAAAGTATGGGAAGGTGGTCTTGCCAGTCATGGCGGGACATTGGGGATTATCGTTGCTATCTATTTCTATTCCAAAAAAGTGAGTCATAAAAGTATGCTGTGGGCATTCGACAAACTGGTGGTGCCGACCGGACTTGTAGCAGCTATGATCCGTTTTGGAAATCTGATGAACCACGAAATTTACGGTCATGCGACTGACCTGCCCTGGGGCTTCCGGTTTATTGAAAATCTGCATGCCTGGCGCATGGGTGCCGAACCGGTCTTCTCTCCTCCCAGTCATCCGACACAGATCTATGAAGCTTTATGCTATTTGTTAACTTTTATCCTCTGTATGTGGTTATATTTTAAGAAAGAAGCATATAAGAAAGAAGGGCTTATTTTTGGGATTTTCATGATCTGTATTTTTGGTTCCCGCTTTTTTATTGAAATGCTCAAAAACAATCAGGAAGCATTTGAAGAGAACATGACACTCAATATGGGACAGTGGTTAAGCATACCATTTGTTATATTAGGTGGTTGGTGTATCTGGCGGGCATTGAAAAAGAAGAATTAATTTGAATCTTACGATGTATAAATTGAAAGAAATTGCAGAGAATATCTGTTATGTCGGTGTAAATGACCGGCAAAAAGGGTTATTTGAAAATCTATGGCCATTACCGTATGGTGTTTCTTATAACTCCTATCTTATTCTGGATGAAAAAACCGTTTTAATGGATACGGTAGATGTCTGTTATTCGGACATTTTCCTGAAAAAGATCAGTGATGCATTGAAGGGGCGTCCATTGGATTATTTAGTGGTAAACCACATGGAACCCGACCATGCCGGGAGCATCCGTCTGTTACGCCAACAATATCCTGATGTACAGATTGTAGGTAACAGCAAAACATTCGGTATGATCCAGGGATACCATAATATTACCTCTGGGTTACATGAGGTAAAAGAGGGGGATACGCTTTCTATCGGAAGCCGTAACCTGGCTTTCTACATGGCACCAATGGTGCATTGGCCGGAAGTCATGGTTACCTATGATACCAAAGAAAAGATCCTGTTCTCCGCGGATGCGTTTGGTACGTTCGGCACACTGGATGGAGGGATTATAGATACCGATATGAATACGGACCACTATTGGGAAGAAATGATCCGTTATTATTCCAATATTGTAGGTAAATACGGAAACCCGGTACAGAAAGCATTGGAAAAAATTTCCGCATTAGAGATCCGGACAATCTGTTCCACACACGGTCCGGTATGGCGTGAACATGTACAGAAAGCCATTTCTATATACGACAAGTTAAGCCGGTATGACGCGGATGAAGGAGTTGTAATTATATACGGCACCATGTATGGGAACACCGAACAGATGGCCGAAACCGTTGCTTCGGCATTATCAGCAAATGGGATCAAAAACATTGTAATGCATAATGTTTGTAAAAGCCCGGCATCCTATATCCTGAAAGATGTCTTTAAATACAAAGGAGTAATCATAGGCAGCCCCACTTACAGCAGTCAGTTATATCCGGATATAGAATCTGTTTTAAGTAAAATCCAGGTGCGGGATATTAAATCCAGAATTTATGGTTACTTTGGTTCCTTTACCTGGGCAGGAGCAGCTGTAAAAAAACTGGCGGCTTTTGGTGAAACAATGAAATGGGACGTAGTAGGTGAACCTGTTGAGCAAAAACAGGGAATAAATCCGGATACGTATGCACAGTGCTGGTCACTGGGCGAAGCCGTGGCTAAACGGCTAAAAGAAGAAGCATAACTTACTATTTAATACAAATATCATGAGACTAATTATCGAACCGAATTACGAACAGCTATCCAAATGGGCAGCTAATTATGTGGCGGCTAAGATCAGAAACGCCAATCCGACTGCAGAGAAACCTTTTGTACTGGGATTACCTACCGGATCTTCTCCATTAGGTATGTACAAAAACCTGATTGAATTGAATAAGCAAGGGATTGTCTCATTTGAACACGTGATTACCTTTAATATGGATGAATATGTGGGTTTACCACAGGATCACCCGGAAAGTTACCACTCCTTTATGTGGAATAACTTTTTCAGTCATGTAAACATTAAAAAGGAAAATGTAAATATCCTGAATGGAAATGCAGAAGACCTGGAAGCAGAATGTGCTGCTTATGAAGAAAAAATGAAATCTGCAGGGGGTGTGGACCTGTTCCTGGGAGGTATTGGTCCTGACGGTCATATTGCCTTCAATGAACCGGGTTCTTCATTAGCTTCACGTACCCGTATTAAAACATTGACAACAGATACGATCATTGCGAACTCACGTTTCTTTGATAATGATGTGAACAAAGTTCCTAAAACCGCAGTAACTGTAGGAGTGGGTACCGTACTGGATGCCAAAGAGGTACTGATCATGGTAAATGGACATAACAAGGCACGTGCCTTGCAGCAAGCTGTTGAAGGTTCTGTAAACCAAATGTGGACAATCACCGCTTTGCAACTACATCCGAAAGGGATCATCGTCTGTGATGAAATTGCCTGTTCAGAATTAAAAGTAGGAACCTACAACTATTTCAAGGATATAGAGAAAGAAAATCTTTGTCCGGATAGTTTAGTAAGAAATTTAGACTTATGATCACAATTGTAGCAAAAGCATTTGTAAAAGAGGGGAAAAGAGATGAGTTTATCCAAGCCGTACAGCCTATGATCGCGGGAAGCCAGGCAGAAGAAGGCAACATTTCCTACACTTTGTTTGAAGATCTGGATAATAAAAATATCCTGACATTTATCGAACAATGGAAAGATCTGGCAGCCATTAATTACCATAACAACAGTACACATTTCCAGGCCGGAGTTTCTGCCATCAGTGATCTGATAGAAGATATGGAAATCCGCAAATACCAGGAACTTGGATAAGTTACCATATTATAATATAAAAACTACCCGGAACTCATTGTATTCCGGGTAGTTTTTTCCATCGACAAAATTGGTTATAAAAAATCAAATAAACCACTTTCGAGATGGAATTTTAACAACTCCTCTTCTTCTTTAGTCAGATCTCTTGCAACTTCAAAAAATCCAACAGAAATCAGATCATCTAACTTTCTATAAGCATCTTCCGACATTCTTTCCCCGTCACGGAAACGTTGCATCCACTTTAAAATAATTCTAAGAAGTTCTACCGGTTCTGTGAAACGGGAGATATCCTCCCAAACATCAATATATACATCCGGTAACTTTAAGACTTCTGCTCTTAATATTCTGTCACAATTTTTTTTACAACAATAATAACCAATGTGATAATAATTCATTCCCTTTTCTGTTTTTTGTTTATTTACCAATAAAACAAAATTACCGGAATAACTTGTTGTAAGAAGATTTTTACCACAAACCTCGCATTGAATTAGAGGTTGGGTGAATAATGTTTTTTGTTTCATAATCGGCTGAATTAAGTTTAGCGAATAAATATATAAAAAAATAATATTCAAAAAGGAATCTTAGATATGTTAGATAACAGAGAAATAGTCATTTATACCTGGAAATTCAGTAAAACAAGAATTAGAAGAACGGATTAAATTAATGATTCTTTTCCCGCGGCGTATGGTTGTCCGGAGAGTTGCTTTGTTTTAACAGAGAATCGACTTTATCGTGCAGGATATTTACCTTCTCCTCTACCCGGTCACTGCTGTTACTTACCATGGCATCCACAAAAATAGAGTTGATCAGGGATACCCCCAGAATACTGGCAAAAAATAACAACAGGATAAAATAGATTTTTGTAAATACAGCCATGGCGGGTGTACTACGGGAAGCGATCAGGTCCGATACTTCATACCAGCTATCTGCTGAGAAAAGCCTGAACATACTATAAAGAGATTCCAACGGAGTACCAAAATATTCGGGTGCCAGATTTTTAAATATAGAACAGGTAAGTACCGAAAGAATAACCAATAACACCAGAAACGCAAAAGTAATCACATAAGATGCTTTGACTGCTCTTTGCAATCCCTTTATGATACTATCGATGTCAGGCATAAAGCGGAAGATGCGAAAAGACTTAAATAAACGGAATACCCGTAAAATCAGGATGTATTGTAACGGTAAAGTATGATGAATATCCACCAGGTCAACTAATAAAGAGAGCAGCGCAGTAACGACTACAATAAAATCAAATTTATTCCAGTTATTTTTCCAGTATCCAGGGAATCCGTAATAATCAATTTTGACAACCATTTCAATGGTGAAAAGAGCTGTAAAAAGCTGATCCAGGTAGCTGACAAAAACAGGGATATTATCAAAATCCTGAATAAAGATCAACACAGAATTCAGGAAGATAAGTATCAACACAAAATGTTCATCCAGAAATAATTTTCTTAATGCATCTTTCATATAGGATATTATACAATCAATATCCTATAAAATGTTTTTAAATAGAGATTTGTTTATTTCTTTTCAAAAAAAGCATCAAAAGCGTGAGCCGACGGCCGGAAATCAATCCGTTTCACAAATTCACAGGATTCACGGGCTCCATGCTCCCGGTCCATGGCACTGTCCTCCCATTCTACAGATAAGGGTCCCTGATAGCCTATTGAATTCAAGGCACGGATAATCTCTTCAAAATTGATTCGTCCACGTCCCACACTCCGGAAGTTCCAATAACGGCGGGGATCACCAAACGGAATGTGTCCTCCAAAAATCCCAACCTGTTTCGGGGTATCACTCCAATACACATCTTTCATATGCACATGGAAGATACGTTCCGGAAACTGATAAATGAAATCCACATAATCAACTCCCTGATATCCTAAATGGCTGGGATCATAATTAAATCCAAATGCCGGATGATACTCCAGGGCTTCTAATGCCCGGCGGGCTGAAATAGTGTCAAATGCGATTTCTGTCGGATGGACTTCCAGTGCATACCGGATTCCCAACTGCTGATATTCATCCAGGATGGGAATAAACCGTTGGGCAAAGTCCTCATATCCCTGATCAATCATTTGTTCACTTACAGGTGGGAAGGAATAGAGATAGGGCCAGATGGAACTACCGGTAAATCCGACTACCGTATCTATACCTAATGCTTTGGCCGCTTTAGCGGTGCGGACCAGTTCTTCAGAAGCACGTTGCTTTACTCCCTCCGGTTCTCCGTCTCCCCATATATACTCCGGCAGGATCAACTGATGACGATGATCTATACGATCACACACAGCCTGTCCGACCAGGTGAGTCGAAATCGTCTTCAATTGCAAATCATACTTTGCCAATAATCCTTTTATGGCTGCATAATATTCCGGTTCCTCCCGGCGCACATCCAAATGATCCGGCAAACCGATTTCCAGTCCATCATATCCAAAAGATTTTGCTTTCCGGCATACGGTTTCAAGGGACAAATCTCCCAACTGTAAGGAATATAAAGTTACTAAACGAGCCATTCTAAATTGATTTAAGGGGTTGATATGTGCATGATATGAATCTTCTGTGTCACAAATCTAAAAAAAGGAACAGAATACCGCAGATTTTCCCTCTTAATATTTTATAAATCAATGAAATTATGTTTCTTTGCCAACACAAACCTTTTAACAACTAAAACCATGAAAAAATTAATCCTGCTATATGCAGTTCTTAGCCTTTCAGGCTGTCATCAAATTCCTTCTTTTAATGAAACAACCGGCACACATGAAGTTTGTTTGCTGTTGGAACTATCAGCATCCATTCACCCTTTTCCCCAAAGTAAAAGTATTCCCGGATTTCCTCCGGAGCCCGGTAGCAGCGGGAGTGAATCACCCTCTTTTTCATTTGAATATATCTATTATGTAATTGCTGATGCAAATACCAATGAGATCATTGAGGAAAACCAGATTTGGAAAAATGACAATACAGATGATTTCGGCAGTTACCTGTATGTTTCTCTGCCGGCCGGCTCGTACCGGATTTGTATTATCACCCATTCTTCCCATGAAGCGACTTTGGAAGAAGAGCTGTTCATCATGAAAGATCCGTCCGATACATTTTGTGGAATAACTTCTTTTGAAATAGAAAATCAAAAGAAAGAAATACCCGTGACTTTAACCCGTAGAGTTAGCCGTATAGAATTTGTTCCTACCGATGAAATCCCGGAAGAGGTAGAAGAGTTTTGCATGTATATCCCCCATCAATATCAGACCATCCATGTTCTGACCGGAGAATCTGCCACTAACTCACAAGGCTATATGTATACCTACACTTTTTCAGAAGAGGATAAAACCGATGGACAAATAATTACACACGCGTTTTACACGTTGGTACCGGAGGCAATCCAGAACAAACTTTCGTATGTTGAACTGATTGTAAAAGGGAAGGAGGATGAAGTTTTATATTCCAGAAAAGTATCAGATATTCCTGTGCATGCAAACAGGATCACGCGTTATTCCGGCCTGCTTTACAGTTCCGGGATGGGAGACGGAACCTTTGATCTGGATTTTGAGGATGGAGGTAATTGGAGTGGTACAGATGAATATCCATTACCATAAAAATAATTTTTATACTTTTGTCTGAATTAACAAACTCCTCTGAGACCGATATGAATATAAAGAAGCTGCTACTGAATGAACGGATCATCTTACTACTTATCATTTTAAATGCATTCGTCATATTCATTCAGGAATTCAATTACAATTCCCTTATTCTCCAGTATACAGACAATCTGTTCATTCTTATTTTTACGGCTGAGATCCTGGTAAAAGTACAGGATAAAGGATGGAAGAAATACTGGGCAAGTAAATGGAACCGGTTGGATTTTATAACGGTCTCTCTGGCTCTTCTCTCTTTCATACTGGAATTAACAGATTTGCCTTATCTTAACTCTCTGGAGTTTATTACAACCTTCCGGGTATTGCGGTTATTCAAATCTTTCCGGTTGATAAAGTTTGTTCCTAATATCAGCTCTATTCTGGCAGGAGTGAACCAGGCAATCAAGGCTTCGTACGTAGTCGTGTTATCTTTCTTTATCCTTCTGTTTATCGTTGCTATCCTCACCTGCTCACTCTTCCGGGAAATTGCTCCTGAACATTTCGGCACTCCCCTCAATTCCCTTTATTCCGTTTTCCGGATATTCTCTATAGAAGGATGGTATGAAATCCCGGATTTGATTGCCGAACGGACCTCTACTTTTGTTAGTTTTCTGAGTAAACTCTATTTCTGTCTGCTACTATTCGGTGGTGGTATTTTAGGAATGTCTCTGATCAACTCCATTTTTGTCGATGCTATGGTTAGTGATAACAATGATGAGCTGGAAAAAGAAGTAAAAGAACTAAATAAGAAAATAGATGTCTTACTAAAAGAACTTAAATTAAAAGAGAAAAATACCAATCCTTAGATATGAGTTTTCATGCAATTACAAAATATACAAAGCAAAATATACGAGATCAGAGGGTATAAAGTCATGTTTGATTTTCACCTCGCTGAGATGTATCAGGTAGAAACAAAGCGATTAAAAGAACAGGTCAAACGCAATATAGAACGCTTTCCCTCAGATTTTATGTTTCAGTTAACTATAGAAGAATGGAAACAACTGGTCGCAATTTGCGACCAGTTACCTAAGAGTATAAAACACAGTCCGGTAATTCCATCCGTTTTTACTCAGGAAGGAGTAGCCATGTTATCTGGTGTACTCCGTTCAGCAACAGCCATTCAGGTAAATATAAACATCATGCGTGCCTTTGTTGCTATGCGCCAACTTATATTATTCTCTCCGGGTTCAGAAATTAAGCAACTAAAAAACGAGTTGAAAGAATTAAGAGAGTATATTGAAGAGGTATTTATGGATTATAATGATATAAATGAAGATACCCGGATGCATTTAGAATTGATAAATGAAGCGATTGCAGAATTACAAATTAAAGATAAAACCTCAAACACAGCACGAAGAACGATCGGATATATTCAACAAAACAAATGATTTTCAAAACGTAGCCCCGAGCAGAATCGAACTGCTATCTAATGTTTAGGAAACATCTATTCTATCCGTTGAACTACAGGGCCCCATCTTTCTATGGATGCGCAAAAGTATATTCTTTTCAGCAAACTTACAAGTATCCCTCCCGGAATATGACCTTAGTCGAACAAAGATTGCATGACTGACAAAGATTTAATTTCAGGTAAATCAGGAATATGTAACCGGTAATACTCTAAAATACGGTGAATAATATTGACCCGTTCCTGACGTCCAAAGGTATAGACACCCATATTCTCAAAACTGATCCGGAATAAACGGGCAAATACCATACTCTCTACCTGGTTCAGATAATGTCGATGCAAAGGCAGACGGGTAATAAACTCTCCATTCAGCATATCGAAATAAGAGTTGGCAACATAGGATTCTGTATTTGGATAGACTCCCAGATAATTTAACAACTGCAAAAGAAATACCAGATGAAAGTTGGCTATTCCTTTATCTGCTACTTCCAGATACTGGATAGAACGCACCAAAAATTCAAATAACCGTGTGTCCGGCTCTGTCTCTTTTATAGCCCGGTAGAGCACTTCTGCCAGAAAAAGGGCAAGAATATTCTTTACCGGGTTACAGAACAGTTCATTTAACGGAATATGTACCCGGCTCTCTTTAATCCGGTGAATATCCCGTTTATTCTTATGTTCTACCTCCATCTCTAATACGGAAAGCGGCATAAAAAGAGCCCGGGATACCGGGCTTTTCTTCCCCCGGCTCCGGGCTACCATATAGGTAGCCCGTCCAAACCGTTCCGTATACATATAAACAATGGAATATTTATCATTATAGGGTATCGAGTGCAATACAATCCCTCTTGTTTTATTCAGCATAGCTATCTTTTCATTCACTAACAAAGTTACAAAAAATCAGCAACTTTATTCAGGAAAAATAGTATAAAAAGATAGGCCGTTTTAGTTCATATACACTATTTAATTATTATCAGCAACCTGCACATCCTATCCTTTTTCCCGTGCCTTTGAATTGTTCCAGGTCCATCTTGGTATATCAACTCACAAAAGGGAAAACGTAATATCCTTCTGAATATTTTCTATATTTTTCGCAAAAATATCTCTTTAGCAGTACTCAATAGTCAACAACAAAAAACTATTTACTATCTTCGGACGTTATTTATGTAGAAACGTATATAACAGTCAGAAAAATACCTCTTTTTATGATGTTAGATTTAGCAACACCCTCGTTACTTTTCTCCGCCATATCACTCATTCTACTGGCGTATACCAACCGGTTTATTTCTTATGCCGGAATTGTCCGGAGTTTAAAGGAAAAACATGAGAAAGATCCCGACCCACGTAATCTCCAACAGATTGATAACTTACGGAAACGGCTGTATCTGATACGGGCTATGCAGATTCTGGGTATATTAAGCCTGCTTTTCTGTGTAATAGCCATGTTTTTTGTTTATGTCGAATGGCTGAATCCGGCTGCCTGGATATTTGGGATCGCGTTGCTACTTTTAGCCGCTTCGCTGGGGGTATGTATCTGGGAAATAAATATTTCCGTTAAAGCCCTGGAAATTCACCTCAAAGATATTCGTTCTAAATAGAAGTTAAAACGTAAAATTGTTTTAAAATTTCCCTCAAAATCCTTTGGCGATTTCAGAAGAACATCTATCTTTGCACTCGCATTTAGGAATTCATGTTTCCAATCTGCTAAAAGTGAAGACTTTGATATGCTGGCCCATTCGTCTATCGGTTAGGACGCAAGATTTTCATTCTTGAAAGAGG
>JAJQES010000247.1 GCA_021201565.1 Tannerellaceae bacterium | reverse complement strand
ACCTATTCCGAAGAGGAGGTCAGAGAATTTTACGAAAGAACGGCACGTTCGCTCTACGATCCTTTTGAAATTGTCGTTTAATTAAAATATGACGGGTCTTCCATTGCTTTTACTTATGAGATTGGACGTTTGGTACAGGCTGTAACCCGTGGAGACGGAACCCGTGGGGATGATGTAACGGCCAATGTAAAAACGATTCGCTCCATCCCTTTGAAACTGCGGGGTGAGAACTTTCCGGCTGAATTTGAGATCCGGGGAGAAATCCTGTTACCGTGGGCTGAATTTGAACGGCTGAATAAAGAAAGGGAAGAACAGGGAGAGGCTTTGTTCGCGAATCCGAGAAATGCTGCTTCCGGTACCCTGAAACAACAAAATGCCGCTATTGTGGCTTCCCGTAAGCTGGATGCCTATTTTTATTACTTGCTGGGCGAGAATTTGCCGGCAGACGGTCACTTTGAAAACCTGGAAATTGCACGGAACTGGGGATTTAAGATCCCAAATGTCATTGAGAAGTTTGATACACTGGAGGGTGTGTTTGGGTATCTGGAACACTGGAATGTGGAACGGAAAAATCTACCCGTTGCAACAGATGGGGTGGTGTTGAAAGTGAATTCATTACGGCAGCAACGTAATTTAGGATTTACAGCAAAGAGTCCCCGGTGGGCCATTGCCTATAAATTTCAGGCAGAGCAGGCGGTTACCCGTTTGAATTCGATCTCTTTTCAGGTAGGACGTATCGGTACGATCACCCCTGTGGCAAATCTGGAGCCTGTGTTGTTGTCCGGGACCACAGTGAAACGGGCTTCTTTGCATAATGAAGATATTATAGAAGGACTGGATCTCCATATTGGTGACCATGTGGTCGTGGAGAAAGGCGGAGAAATTATACCTAAAATAGTGGGCGTCGATACCAGTTTTCGTGGTATGCTGATCGGTGATAAAGTTCGCTTTATTCAAATCTGTCCGGAGTGTAACACTCCGTTGATCCGTCCGGAAGGAGAAGCCGCTCACTATTGTCCGAATGAGACCGGATGTCCTCCTCAGATTAAGGGGCGGATAGAACATTTTGTAACCCGCCGGGCGATGGATATTGGCATTGGCCCGGAAACGGTGGAAGACCTGTATGAAAAACTCCATGTCCGCAATGTAGCCGACCTGTATACTATTGAAGAGGCGGATCTGCTGGCACTGGAACGTTGGGGGGAAAAGAGTGTGCGTAATTTTATGGACAGTCTGGAGAAATCCAGAAGTGTTTCGTATGAACGTGTATTATATGCGCTGGGTATCCGGTTTGTCGGTGAAACCGTTGCCCGTAAATTAGCGAACGTATTTTGTAGTATGGAAGAGCTGCAACAGGCTTCCCTTGAAACCCTGACGGAGGTAGACGAAATAGGCGGCCGTATTGCGGAAAGTATCATTCGTTATTTCGCAGATGAACAAAACAGAGAACTGGTTGAGCGGCTGAAATCGTATGGTCTGCAAATGAAGATGTCGGAAGAAAAATTATCCGGCCGGACGGATAAACTAAAAGGCCTGACGATTGTTATAAGTGGTACATTCTCTAAGCATTCGCGTGACGAGTACAAAGCCATGATTGAACAGAACGGTGGAAAAAACAGTGGTTCTGTGTCAGGCAAAACAGATTATATACTGGCAGGAGAGAATATGGGACCCTCCAAACTGGAGAAGGCAGCTAAATTAGGTATAAAAGTAATGAACGAAGAGGAATTCTTAAATATGTTGACCGAATGATATTGACGAATTACTATATCAAAAAGAAAATCAATTCCCTGGCGAAACAGGCTCCTTTCAGAGAGCATTCCTATTGTGCCCTTCAGCAGGCACAGGATGTGTTGTTGGTCTATAGCGCGGAGGACCGGGAACAGATTCGTGAGTGTATTGAAAAACTCCGGGATCAGGGGAAAAATGTATATGGTTGTATGTATCTTCCTACCGGTAAACCTTATGAAACTGATACAACACATTTACAGGTGAAAGAGGAAACCGATACCGATCTGTTTCTGCTCCCCAAAGGAGAGGTCATGGCTAAATTTAAAGAGTTACCGGCTGATATTCTGATTGACCTGAGCCGCTCTTCGGAGTATGCAATGCATTATCTGGTTCTTTCCCATTCCGCTCTTTTGAAGGTAGGGAAAAAGCATGGCGAACGGGCGATGCATGATATTTCCCTGTTGGTGGGACCAGAGGATAACGTGGGTGAATTGTTTGATCATATCGTATTTTATTTGCAGACTATCCGTGGGAAATAATATAAATTCCTTATTTTTGCAGGGCAAAATAACAAAACGGAATAGTTTCCCTCATGGCAGATGTAAATTTGAAAGGAATGGGCGTAGCTTTGGTTACCCCTTTTAAAAATGATGGCAGCGTAGATTACGATGCGCTGAACAGGCTTGTAGATTATCAATTACAAAACGGAACCGATTACCTGGTTGTGTTAGGTACAACCGCAGAAACTCCAACACTTACCGAAGAAGAAAAAAAGAAGATCACCGAACAGGTTGTCACGAAGGTGAGAGGCCGTATCCCCGTTATATTAGGTGTGGGTGGGAATTGTACCCGTTCCATTGTGGAGAAACTAAAAACTGATCCGATGAAAGGGATTGATGGAATCCTTTCAGTTGTCCCTTATTATAATAAACCCTCCCAGGAAGGTATTTATCAACATTATAAAGCGGTTGCGGCAGCCACTAAGTTACCGGTGATCCTGTATAATGTACCGGGACGTACCGGGGTAAATATGACGGCGGAAACCACCTTACGGGTGGCCCGTGAATGTAAGAATGTGGTGGCGATTAAAGAGGCTTCCGGTAATATTACCCAAATGGATGATATTATCAAAAACAAACCGGCGAATTTTCATGTGATTTCAGGTGATGATGGTATTGCGTTTCCCCTGATTACTCTGGGAGCGATAGGGGTCATTTCTGTTATAGGAAATGCATTTCCCCGTGAATTCAGCCGTATGACACGTTTGGCATTATCCGGTGATTATACCAGTGCCCGGACCATCCATCATAATTTTACCGAATTGTTTGATTTGTTGTTTGTCGATGGAAATCCGGCAGGGGTTAAAAGCATGTTGAATGCAATGGGCTATCTGGAAAATGTCCTGCGTTTGCCTTTAGTGCCTACGCGAATCACCACATTTGAAAAAATCCGTAACGTACTGCGTGAATTGAATATCCGTTGTTAAAATATAGAATAGATATATTCAT
>JAJQES010000360.1 GCA_021201565.1 Tannerellaceae bacterium | reverse complement strand
GTTAAAAAGCAAATATACATATATCCTTGTTGCCGGATTGCTGGGTTTTCTGACAGCATGTGAAGGATGGTTGGATCCACGCCCTCTTTCTTTTTATGCACCGGAAAATACGTATGTAGATTACGCAGGTTTCCAAACAGCGATCGCCATGTGTAACCGGGATGTTCGTTACCTGGAATTTTACCAGGACGGCGCGGCTATTATTACGGAGCTTATTTTTTCGGAGGTGGCTGTGGAAGGAACTACGGATAAGACTTCGCCGGCACAGGACCTGAACCGGCAAATCTATCCTGACGCCAATATGAGTGCTACGGATTTTAATAAAATAGCTTTTTACTGGGATGCTCTTTATAAAGGGATCAGGGATGCCAACACGATTCTTTCCCGTATTGACAATGGCACATTTGATAATGAGGAACAAAAAAATGAAATATTGGGAAAGGCTTATTTTCACCGGGCGTACCGTTATTATAAATTAGTGCATCAGTTTGGCGATGTACCTTTTATTGTAGAAGAAATAACTTCTCCCCGGCTTGATTTTTACACAACGAAGCGGGAAGTCATCCTGGAACAGCTGAAAGAGGACCTGGAGTTTGCTGTCCAATGGGTGCCGCTTATTGCAGACAAAGGAGATGTGACCCGGGGGGCCTGTTATCATCAGTTGACCAAAATAAACCTGGCATTAGGGTATTTCGACGATGCTATCCAATCTGCTTCTGCCGTGATTGAGAGTGGGGCACATGCATTGGTAACTGATCGTTTCGGAATAGACAAAAATGATCCGGATCGAAATGTGATCTGGGACCTTCACAGAGCTGAAAATAAAGCGTTAGCTGAAAATAGGGAGGTACTGTTTTTAGTATTGGATCGTTTTGGAGACGAAAGTGCGGTAGCGACCGGAACAGAGATTATGCGGCAGGTGGGGCCTATGTATAGCGCAGTCGGAAAAATAAAAACCCCTACCGGCGTAGATGCATTTGTAGATAATAACAATGAAAGGAATCCTCACCTGGTAACTTATGGAAGAGGACTCGGCCGGTGCCGGGGAACCGATTATTCCACCCGGCAGCTATGGACAATGGATAATACAGATTTGCGTCATGCCCCCGGAAACTGGATGAATATGGAAGACCTGACCTATAACAACCCTGTATTGCTGGAGCAGAATGATCCCTGGTATGGCAAACCTCTGCAACTCTATTCGGAGGATGGTGTCCTTCTCTGTTCCGATACGATCCGTAGCTGGTATGGGTGGCCCCATTATAAAACCTATATCCCGGACCAGACTACAACGATTTCCCGTGGAGGAAATTCCGACTGGTACATCTTCCGGCTGGCAGAAACCTATTTGTTACGCGCGGAAGCCTATTGCTGGAAAGGGGACCTTGAAAAAGCCGCGGCAGATATCAACCAGGTAAGGGCACGGGCAAATGCAAGTTTATTACCTGCAAATCAGGTCACCATCGGTACCGTTCTGGATGAACGTGCCCGGGAATTATTTTATGAAGAGCCCCGTAAATCAGAATTGACAAGAATTGCTTATATTTACGCAAAAACAGGGATTCCTTCATATACAGGGAAAACTTATTCAACAAGTAATTTCTCGTTGGATAATTTCTTTTACGACCGGATTATGGAAACGACTAACTTTTATAATAAAGGAGTGGTGACGCCTGCCGGAAATGCCTATACCATGAGTCCTTACCATGTGTTGTGGCCGGTACCGGCAGGTGCTATACGGGAAAATGCCCTGGGGCATATCAACCAAAATATAGGCTATAGTGGTAGTGAGAATAATATTGAACCATTGGATCGTCCGAATGATTAACAACTATAACAAACGTATCATGAAAAAAATTAGTTATTTAGTATTTGTGTTATCCATCACGTGTTCTCTTTTTGCTCAATCCTCTGATAAAGAGTATTTCAAAAAGGGATATATAAAAGAAATTTTAAATAAAACAGCTGAGTGGCAACTGGCAAACCCTAAACACGAACCCCGGGACTGGACCAACGGGGCGTTTTACGCAGGCGTATTTGCTGCGTGGGAAACCACCAAATCCCCGGAACTCTATAGGGCCATGAAAGAGATGGGGCAGCAGCATAACTGGACACCCTGGAAACGTTGGTACCATGCGGATGATATCGCGATATGCCAGATGTATGTTGATTTGTACAGACTGGAGAAGAACCGGCAAATGATCCGGTCTACCATAGATACATTAGCGTTGTTTTTTAACCGGCCTTATCCGGTAAAAGGTATTGAGGTCATCAAATGGTGGTGGTGTGATGCTTTGTTTATGGCCCCTCCGGTACTAGTCAAATTAGGAATGGTGACCGGCGATCAGACGTATCTGAAAAAGAATGATGAATATTACCGTGAATGTTATGACCTATTATATAACAAAGAAGAACGTCTGTTTGCCCGTGATTTGAATTATGTGATTAAAGGGGATGAAAAAGACCGTTGGGAAGCCAACGGCAAACGTATCTTCTGGTCACGTGGTAATGGCTGGGTACTGGGAGGTCTGGCCCGTATCCTGCAGGAACTTCCGAAAGACTATCCTCAACGTTCTTTTTACGAAACCCTGTTTAAAGAGATGGCCTCCCGGATTGTGGAGTTACAACAGGAAGATGGCCTGTGGCGTGCCAGTTTGCTGGATCCCGAATCTTATCCGGGAGGTGAAGTGAGCGGTTCCGGTTTCTTCTGTTATGCATTAGCATGGGGAATCAATAACAATCTGTTGGATAAAAAGACTTATCTGCCTGCAGTAAAGAAATGCTGGGTCGCCCTCAACCAATGTGTAAATGAAGAAGGCCGTGTCGGTTGGGTACAACCGGTTGGTGCCGATCCCCGTAAAAACTTCAACGCGGATAGCTGGGAAGTCTATGGTACAGGTGCTTTCCTGCTTGCCGGCAGTGAAGTAATCAAACTAAAAGGACTTTAAAAAATACAGGCACCAAATTCAGTTTGGTGCCTGCTTATTATTAACACAAAGCCTTTTATTTTGCAGAAGATGGCCAGCTAAACGTACATCCTGAAAAGCCACCATAATTTTTACAGTACTCTATCATTTCTTTGATGGCGGTTTCCATATTATTGAAGGATAACACAAAAGAACAATTTCCTTTGGCCATATAAGAGTGTTTTCATGGGTTAACTAACAAAGAATCACAAACAGATAATTACAAAGATAAAAATATTGAATCTCTATTTCCTAAAACCGGTTAAATATTTCTGAT
>JAJQES010000032.1 GCA_021201565.1 Tannerellaceae bacterium | reverse complement strand
GAATAACGGCTAAGTTATTTAGTTAAAAATTTAACTCTTTTTGTTTATAACAACCATAATATTTAAATTGTTTCTGCCTATTCAAAATAATTCATAATACCAAACCCACCGGCTTTCAGATGATCCTCTTTCTTTATTTCCCAAATATCACTGCACATCATATCTTTAACTAATGCCTGCAACGAATATTCCGGTTGCCATCCCAAACGTTCCTGGGCTTTGGTTGCGTCACCAATTAAAAGATCGACTTCGGTAGGCCGGAAGTAGTTCGGATCCACTCCTACAACCTCCTCTCCTAACCGTTTTTTCAAATTATCAAGGTAGGCTTCACCAACTTTCTGTATAAACACCTTTTCATCAATAAAGTTTAAGAGAGCCACCTCGTTAACATCCTGCCCTTTAAATTCGACCTGTAAACCTATTTCTGTAAAAGCCATCCGGATAAACTCACGGATAGTAGTAGTGACTCCCGTCGCTATCACATAATCATCCGGTTTGTCCTGCTGGAGCATGGCATGCATCGCACGTACATAATCTTTTGCATGTCCCCAGTCACGCCGGGACGACAAATTACCCATAAAGACCTTTTTCTGAAGCCCCAGGGCAATACGGGCAGCAGCAAGTGTTACTTTCCGGGTTACAAACGTTTCTCCACGTAAAGGCGATTCATGATTAAACAGGATACCATTGGACGCATGCATCCCGTACGCTTCCCGGTAATTTACAATAATCCAGTAGCCGTATAATTTGGCAACTGCATACGGACTACGTGGATAAAACGGAGTGGTTTCAGTTTGTGGTATTTCCTGGACCAATCCATACAATTCAGAAGTTGAGGCCTGGTAAATGCGGGTTTTCTTTGTCAGATTTAATAACCGGACCGCTTCCAGGATACGCAATACACCTAATGCATCTGCATTAGCGGTATATTCAGGTGTGTCAAAACTGACCTTCACATGGCTCATAGCTGCGAGATTATAAATCTCATCCGGCTGTACCTGGCTAATAATATTTGTCAGGTTCAAACTATCTGTCATATCTCCATAATGAAGGATCAGGTTCCGGTTTTCCTCATGCGGATCCTGGTACAAATGGTCAATTCGGGCTGTATTAAACAGTGAGGAACGGCGTTTAATCCCATGCACCGTATATCCCAACCGGATCAGATATTCTGCCAGATAAGCACCATCCTGTCCTGTAATCCCTGTTATTAAAGCAACTTTACCCATTTGATTATGATTGTTTAATTAAATTGTTGATTCTGATACCATGTATAAAGGCGGGGTATCCCCTCCTCTATCTCTACTTTGTGTCTCCACCCTAACCGGTGTAGTTTTGTTACATCTGTCAGTTTACGGGGTGTACCATCCGGATGAGAATGATCAAAACAGATCTGTCCTTCATAACCGGTCACACGTGCCATCATAGTTGCCGCTTCCCGAATGGAAACCTCTTTTCCCGTACCTATATTAATATGTGTATTCCGTATTTCTTTCCCTTCCGGACGAAGATCGCTGAAATTTACTTTCTGCATAAGATATACACAGGCATCTGCCATATCCTCACTCCACAGGAACTCCCGCAGAGGAGTACCGGTTCCCCATAATTCCACATGGTCTTCAAACAGGCCATAGGTATAAAGTAACTCTCTGATCTCTTCCTCCGGGGCCTTTCCGTTTAATCCCTGTACAGGACGCTTGTTCAAATCCATACGTATTTTCTCCCAATTATTGGTATGTAAACAGGTTGCCAAATGGAATTTCCGGATCATCGCCGGTAACACATGGGATGTTTCGAGATCAAAATTATCGTTTGGCCCATATAGGTTAGTAGGCATTACCGATATAAAATTAGTTCCATATTGCAGATTAAAACTTTCACAAAGTTTTATACCTGCGATCTTTGCAATGGCATAAGGCTCATTTGTATATTCCAGAGGTCCTGCTAATAAACAATCTTCTGTCATAGGCTGAGGAGCCTCTTTCGGATAGATACAGGTACTCCCCAGAAAAAGACGTTTCTTTACATTATATATATAGGCTGCATGCACTACATTCGTCTGGATCATCAGGTTCCGGTATATAAAATCGGCCCGGTATTGGTGATTAGCTATAATACCTCCTACATGAGCTGCTGCCAGAAAAACATATTCCGGTCTCTCCTTTTCAAAGAAATGGTTTACCTGTTCCTGCTGTGTCAGGTCCAATTCCCGGTGTGTACAAACCAGCAAATTTGAATACCCTTTTTGTTTCAGATTATTATAAATAGCAGATCCCACCAATCCAGTATGGCCAGCTATATATATTTTACTGTCTTTTTCCATATCAACAAAGATAAACACAAAAGTAGCGGTTTGGAAAAAATAGTAGGCAAAACTTTTATTTCATCCGGATTGTTAGTGTTTACATGATAAAAATAAATAGAGAATAACTATGAATACAATTAAAGAAAATATAGAATACGCAGTAAAACATTGGTGGCTATCTTTACTGGTTGGAGTTTTGTTTGTAATAGCCGGGATCATGATCATGTTTACCCCTATTGTAAGTTACATTACTCTTAGTATACTTTTCAGTATGTTTCTGATCATCGCAGGAGTTCTGGAAATTATTTTTGCAGTACGCAACAAAGAGAATATCGCCGGATGGGGATGGTATCTGGCCGGAGGAATCATTGATCTGGTTCTGGGGATCTACCTGGTTGTCAATCCGGTTGTCAGTATGGCCGTCTTACCTTATATACTTGCCTTCTGGCTTATATTCCGTGGAATATCTATTATTGCCTACTCCATGGACCTGAAACGCTACAATGTGAAAGGCTGGGGTTGGAATCTCTTCTTCGGGATCGTAGCAATTCTGTGTGCCATCTATATTTTCTGGCAACCGTTAGTAGGCGCTCTCAGTATTGTTTATCTGGTAGCTTTCAGCCTGATATTTATTGGAGTATTCCGTATTATTCTGGCCTTCCAGCTTAAAAACATCAAAAAGAAATATACACATACCCGGATAGTCGAAGAGATCTGAAAATAACCATCTCCATAGTAATAAAGAAAAGAACGCAGATTTCGTTTATAAATACGAAATCTGCGTTCTTTTTTATATATGAACAAAAAAACGAAAAATTCCATAGGGTTTTTAAAAGCTGACCGATCTTAGTAATAGAATGAATATTATACACTATAAAATCTATGTATATGAAAACTTCAATGAAACAATGGACCGGATTTCTACTGGTAGCGTTACTTA
>JAJQES010000364.1 GCA_021201565.1 Tannerellaceae bacterium | reverse complement strand
TTTTTATTGTCTTATCGGGTATATTTATTCAAATAGTCCCAAATGGCTTTATGGGGGCGCTCTGAGTGTTGCAACCGGCTTTTTGAATAAGTACACAGTCTGTTTTCTGATAGCAGGCTTTCTTGCTGCTTTGTTAATCTCCAAACAACGTATCCTTTTTAAACAGGCTGTGTTTTACAAGTCGATAGGCATTCTCTTTTTACTTATTCTCCCCAATCTGTTATGGCAATATTTTCATGATTTTCCTGTGATTGTCCATATGCAGGAACTAACCGGCAGGCAGTTAATCCATGTGGACCGGATTGCCTTTCTAAAAGAACAGCTCCTATTCTTCTTTCCTTCCTTTTTTATTATTCTGTCAGGAATGATAGGACTGATCGTTTATAAACCTTTTATTCCGTACCGGATTATTGGTTACAATTATCTGATTACTCTTTCTCTTTTTCTCTGTTTACAGGGAAAAGCTTATTATACTATCGGACTTTATCCGGTGTGGATTGCGCTGGGTGTTGTATTTCTGGAATATCTGTTACAGGAAGGATGGAAATATTATTTCCGGTATGTAGCGGCTGGTTTTGGTATCCTCACAGGAGTTTTGTTTATCGGGGTGACCTGTCCTGTTTTTTCTCCTGACCGTATCCGAGAAGATATACAAATACAAACTTTTTATAAGAAAACAGGCCAGACTGTTTGGGAGGATGGCAAAGACCATGGGATTCCACAAGATTATGCTGATATGACAGGATGGAAGGAGTTGGCTGACTTAACCGGCAAAGCTCTTTCGATTCTCAGTGAGCCCGAAAGAAGATCAGTTTTTATTTTATGCAATGACTATGGCCATGCCGGAGCGATTAATTATTATCTGGGTCCTGTGCCTGCTGTCGGATCATTTAGTGCTGATTATAGAAATTGGTTTCCGGAAAAAGCGTATGAGCTACAATCCCTTATTTGGGTAGGAGCAAAGTATGAACAGGTAGAGGAAACTTTTGCTTTATCAGGATTACCCTTTCGTTCTGTACGGCTCATTGGCTCCATACAAAATCCCCTATCACGTGAAGTTGGAACAACGGTATATCTATTAACCAATCCGACTATCTGTTTTACGACGGATGATCTGTATCTGTTAGGTAAAGCAGAAAACTCTTTGTATTAAAGTAAAAAAGGAATACAAATGTATTCCTGATCTCTATAAAACAATTAAAGGCTGTCTCACGACAACCCCTAACCAAACTTTGTTAACCTTAAATCTAATACTATTATGAAAAAACCACGATACAAAAGTAAGGGTTTTTACTTTTCCGACAATAGTAAAACTATTAAAGAGTGTTGACAGATACCTAACAAACTATAAAAGGCTGTCTCCTTACCAAGAGACAGCCTCATATATATATAATAATTCTTTCTTTTCAGATGCCTAAAGAAGCCTTGATCTGGTTGATCTTTTCTTCCGCAGCCTGGTTAGCGGCAGGCAGCTCTTCCAGGCTACCTACTTTGGAATGAACTTCGCAGTAGAATTTAATTTTCGGTTCTGTTCCGGATGGACGGATGGACACCTTTGTCTTGTCTTCTGTGAAGTATTGCAACACATTGGAAGTGGTAGGCATATCCAGTGTGATCGTTTCATTATCCGCATAACTATAGCCTTTCAGGGAGGCATAGTCATAGAAGAAAGTTACCCTGGAACCTGCGATTTCCTGCAAAGGGTTCTCACGGTAATTCTTCATCATGGCTTCAATTTCTTCAGCTCCGCTTTTCCCTTTCTTTACAACAGAGATTCCTTTCTCTTTCGAGAAACCATATTCTACATAAATGTTCTGCAGTAACTGGTAAACAGTCAGCCCCTGGTCTTTCGCCCAGGCTGCGATCTCAGCCAGGATTGCACAGGCGGATACCGCATCTTTATCCCGGACAAAGTCTTCGCACAGGAAGCCATAACTCTCTTCGCCACCACCGATATAAGCTTTTTTGCCTTCATTCTTTTTCATGATGTCGGCAATCCATTTGAAGCCGGTGTATACATCATACATTTCTACCCCGTTCTTTTCAGCAATGGTCCGGATCAGTTCTGTCGTAACAATTGTTTTCACAATGTATTCTTTTCCCTGGATCTTGCCCAATTGTTTCCAGCGGGTGATCAGGTAATACACGAACAACATGGCAGTCTGGTTTCCATTTAACAGTACCCATTCGCCTTCATTGTTCTTAACAGCTGCTCCTACACGGTCCGCATCCGGGTCGGAAGCCATGACCAGTTCGGCATCGGTTTCTTTGGCTTTCTCTACGGCCATCGCCAGGGCTGCCGGTTCCTCCGGATTCGGGGAAATCACTGTAGGAAAATCGCCACTCACTACGTCCTGTTCTGGTACGTGAATAATATTGGTGAAGCCAAATGCCTTTAATGTTTCCGGTACGATCACTACTCCTGTCCCGTGGATCGGGGTGTACACGATCTTCATGTCTTTATGACGTTCAATCGCCTCTTTTGAAAGAGAAATCGTTGTCAGGTCCTGAATGTATTGTTCGTCGATCTCTTTTCCGATGATCTCTATCAGGTCTTTGTTTGCTTTGAAGTTGATATCAGCTGCATTGCGGATCTTATTTACTTCAGCAATCGTATTCCGGTCATGGGGAGCGATCATTTGTGCACCATCATCCCAGTAAGCTTTATAGCCGTTGTATTCTTTCGGATTGTGGGAGGCTGTCAGGATAATACCGCTCTGACAACCCATTTTGCGGATTGTATAGGACATTTCCGGAGTTGGGCGCAGGCTTTCAAACATGTATACTTTGATGCCGTTGGCGGAGAAGATGTCCGCAGATATTTCTGCGAATTTATGACTGTTGTTGCGGCAATCGTATCCAATCACCACTTTGATCTGTTCCAGGTCAGAGAATTCTTTTTTCAGATAATTGGATAATCCCTGTGTGGCGGCACCTACAGTATAAATGTTCATGCGGTTTGTTCCTACTCCCATAATACCACGTAAGCCACCGGTACCAAATTCCAGGTCCTTATAAAAAGCCTCTATCAGGTCTGTCGGATCTTCGTTGTCCAGTAAGGCCTGAACCTCTTTTCTGGTTTCTTCGTCATAACTGTCCGTAAGCCATACCTGGGCTTTACTTCTTACTGATTCCAATAATTCTTTATTTTCCATGTCGTTATATTAATTCGTTCTGTACTCAGTCCTGAGTTCTTTAAGAACAGTATATACGTAACAAATGTATGTGAATTTATTGTTTTAAAC
>JAJQES010000406.1 GCA_021201565.1 Tannerellaceae bacterium | reverse complement strand
AACGAATAGTAAATAACAACAATTATTTCTTTTTAGTCTAAATATCCCCTTTTTATTCCCTTAATTTCCCGACCAATTCAAATTCACAGGGATGTTAAATACTAAAACAAGACAACTTTTTATTTGAGATATGAAGATTCGACTAACAGGGTTAGTTTACAATTCTTTATTCTTCTTCAATGCACCAGCCAGTTGATCCGGACAGGAAGTGCCCCTGCGTCCACACTGGATACCCTCCAGACGGGAGATTACCTCATTCAGATCCATCCCTTCCACCAACCGGGAAACTCCCTGGGTATTTCCGTGGCACCCGCCTTCAAAGATCACTCTTACGATTTTATCTCCTGCCAGTTCGATATGTATATTTTTGGAACAAACCGCCCCGGATGTCTTATAATTAATATGTTTTGTATCCATAGATTGTCTTTAATATGAAATGAGGCGCAAAGATATCAATTTAATTGACTATTTTTATCCCCGTTTAATTTTAATTTCTTGTATGACATACGACGAAACTTTACACTATCTTTATACAAGTGTGCCCGTATTTCAACATAGCGGAGCTTCTGCTTATAAACCGGGACTTCAAACCAGCCAGGCCCTTGACGATCATCTGGGAAATCCCCATACAGCTTATAAAACAATCCACGTGGCAGGTACCAACGGGAAAGGGTCGGTCAGCCATTTACTGGCAGCGATCCTGCAACAGGCCGGTTACAAAGTAGGGTTGTATACGTCTCCCCATCTGGTAGATTTCCGGGAACGGATCCGTGTAAACGGACAGATGGTTCCTAAAGAATATGTAACAAACTTCGTCGCCTCCTACAAAGAGTTTTTTGAACCCCTCCACCCCTCCTTTTTTGAACTCACCTCCACCATGGCCTTTGATTATTTCCGGCATGAACAGGTAGAGTATGCCATTATTGAAACCGGGCTGGGTGGACGGCTGGACAGTACAAACATCATCACTCCTATACTGAGCATTATTACCAATATCAGCGCGGACCACAAACAATTCCTGGGAGAAACTCTTCCGGAAATCGCACGGGAAAAAGCGGGAATCATCAAACCGGAGATCCCTGTTCTGATCGGTGAAACTTATTATCCGGAGGTAAAAAAGGTATTCGAGGAAGTAGCGGCCCGGCTAAGTGCCCCTCTTGCATTTGCACAGGAAATGGATGTGATCCGGGAGTCTTACCTGATGGACACCGGGGAATGGTACTTTTCTTCTACCGACTTCGGACAACTGTTCGGACAACTCAGTGGAGTAGTCCAATGCCGGAATGCCACCACCGTGCTGGCTGCCATACGTATCCTTATCCAGACAGGTGTGTCCATTGAGAGAGAGGCTGTCCGGGAAGGATTTGAACATGTAGTGGAAATCACCGGCCTACGGGGACGCTGGGAAACGATTCACCGGTCACCCACAGTGATATGTGATACCGGACACAACGAAGGTGCCTGGGATTACCTGAGCCTGCACCTGGAAAAGCTTATGAAATTATATGACAATCTGCATATAATCATTGGGATGGCCAACGACAAAGAGGTGGACGAGGTTTTAGACAGGATGCCTCAGGAAGCTATGTACTACTACACCCAGGCTTCTGTGCCACGGGCTATGCCGGCCGCCGGACTAAGCATCCACGGAGCGATGTCCGGCAAAACAGGATTCGTATGTGACACAGTGGAAGAAGCCGTCCGGACCGCTTTCGGCCGGGCCGGAAGCAATGACCTTATCTTTATCGGAGGGAGTACGTTTGTCGTAGCAGATGCCCTGACGTTACCGGTATTCAATACACCTGAAAAACAACAATAATTATTAATCATACAAACTCATGACAAAACAAATTCAAAAAAAATTGAATGACTCAGCCGCCGCCCGGTGGTCAGCCCTGGCCATTGTCTCTTTTACCATGCTCTGCGGCTATTTCCTGACCGATGTAATGGCACCCCTCAAACCGATGCTCGAAGAGGAACTTTTATGGACAAGTACCGATTTTGGTGTTTTCAATAGTGCCTACGGTTGGTTCAATGTAATCCTCTTTATGCTGATTATCGGAGGTATCATCCTTGACAAAAAAGGAGTTCGTTTTACCGGATTGGGTGCGTGTACACTTATGGTAATCGGCTGTTTTCTAAAATATAGTGCAATATCTGGTTTGTTTGGTGGAGGAATTATTCTTGGAATGAACGCACAGGTTTTCTGGGCAGCTCTCGGATATGCCATATTTGCCGTCGGCATAGAAGTAGCCGGTATCACTGTTTCAAAAATTATTGTCAAATGGTTCAAAGGTAAAGAATTAGCCCTGGCTATGGGGATGCAGGTAGCAACTGCCCGTATCGGAACCATGCTGGCCCTGGCCGTAACAGTGCCTTTTGCCAAATATTTTGCTAATATTGCTGCTCCCATCCTGTTAGGGTTGATTTTGCTGTGTATTGGATTTATTGCTTTTATGATCTATTGTATAATGGACCGCAAACTGGAAACCTCTCTGGAAGAAGCAGGAAAAGAAAAAGAGGATCCGTTTTCTTTCCGTGACATTGTAGCTATCATAACCAACACTGGTTTCTGGCTGATCGCTCTGTTATGCGTTCTGTTCTATTCAGCCGTATTCCCCTTCCTGAAATATGCAACGGACCTGATGGTCAACAAATATGAAGTGGACCCTAACCTGGCCGGAATGATCCCCGCTGTTCTTCCGTTTGGTACCCTGTTGCTTACTCCTCTATTCGGAGGTATCTATGATAAAAAAGGAAAAGGGGCAACCATTATGATCATCGGCGCCTGTATGCTGATCCTGGTACATGTACTGTTTGCGATGCCGTTTATGAATCACTGGTGGTTTGCTACCATTATCATGGTTGTTCTGGGGATTGCTTTTTCACTGGTACCTTCCGCCATGTGGCCTTCTGTTCCGAAAATCATTCCGGAAAAACAGTTGGGAACTGCCTATTCTCTCATCTTCTGGATCCAGAATATCGGACTGGCCGGTGTTCCTTTGTTGATCGGATGGGTGTTGGATACCTATTGCAAATTAGATAACAGTACAGGCGGACCTGCTTACAACTATACATTACCCATGTGCATTTTTGCCTGTTTTGGTGTGTTAGCACTTATCGTTGCTCTTGCCCTTAAAGTTGAAAACAAACGCAAAGGGTACGGACTGGAAGAACCGAATATTAAAAATTGATAATTAAATAATATAGAAGCAGAAATAAGTCTGCGAAACTGTTTGAATAGGTCTGCGA
>JAJQES010000405.1 GCA_021201565.1 Tannerellaceae bacterium | reverse complement strand
GTATAAATAAGTTTTATTTTAGTTTAAATTTTGAATATAAAAATGGAAAGTGAAAAATGAATGATTGTTTATTTTTCACTTTCCATTTTTATGATCTTTCTCTTTTTCCAGTAGCCGGTTTTATAATAAATATAGATGATACTACAGCCAATACCAATACTGATCCCAATAGACCACCAGATTCCGTTGGTTCCATAATAATTACTAAGCCAGGCTGCAAGAGGTATCCGTATCAGCCACAGGGATAATAAACTCACGATCATCGGGAAGAAAGTGTCACCGGCTCCTCTTAATACTCCGTTGAAAATGTTTAAAGCACCGTGTACGACAAAGAAAAGTCCCAATACAAATAAATAATCACTTCCGATTTGGATTACATGTGCATCTGTGGTAAAGATGGCTATCATTTTATCACCCCATAAACAAATCGAACTAAAGACACAGATGCCTACCAATACGTTTACGGCCATCGAACAGCGGACTCCGTTTTTTACCCGGTCCATTCGGCCGGCTCCGATATTTTGTCCACAAAAGGCAGCCAGTGCCCCGGAAAGAGTTAATATGGCTTGTGTGAAAATCGTATCTACTTTTCCGGCAGCTCCGTAGGCGGTCAGTGTATCTGTTCCGAATTCATTGACAATCCGTAACAGGGCTATCAGGCCGATGGCAATGGCACATTGTTGTACACTGGTCGGTAATCCGATTTTCAGACTTTTGAGAAACAATTCCACATGAAAAGAGAGATCCTTTTTCTTAATAGAGAGCAGGGGATGAGTGTTATGTACATATATTAAAGAAATACACATGGCTATTCCCTGTGCAAGTACTGTGGCACGGGCTGCACCTTCCACGCCCCAGCCGAATCCCGGTATAAATAACAGATCAAATACTATATTGAGGATCGCGGAGATTAGAATAAAGATCATCGGCCGGAAAGATTCCCCGATACCCCGCAGGATAGAAATAATACTATTAAAGGTAACAAACAGGAATGTTCCTCCGATATAGATCCGGAAATAACTGACTGCTTCCGGAAGCACTTCCGGAGGAGTATGGGTGAATCTGAATACCTCTTCTGCGAATATAATTCCACCAATAGATAAAAAGATTCCTGCGATTAACATGAAAATAAAGAAGGAAGAGAAGGCCTGTTGGACTTTTTTATACTCCCTTGCCCCGAAATATTGGGAGACTATAACTGTTGTTCCGCTGCCCACCCCTATGACCAGTGAAATAATAAAATAGTAGATAAAGAAGGAGGCTGAAACGGCAGCCAAAGCTTCTTTGCCGATAAAACGTCCTACTATAATACTGTCTGCGATATTATAGAATTGCATCAACAGGTTCCCGATCAGAAGAGGCCATGCAAAGCGGAGAATAACTTTCCACTCTTTGCCCTGGGTCAGGTCATTCCTGTTTGTTTTTAAAGTAGAGTTAGACTGGGTCATACGATTGCTGTTACAGATCTTTCAGGAGGATTTCATTATTGGCTTCGATCATATCCTCCCTGGTTTTCAGAACAGCCTGCCATTCTTTGCTGAACAGACAGGAGGTATCGACTTTAAAATTTTCAGATCCAAACCTGTCCATCTTGTCGAACAGGAACCCAACACTAATTTTATTTACATCCAGGGCCGGTTGATAATAGATCACCCGGTCATCATTTCCATAGTTTACTTCAATAAGGATTTTTAGTTCGGTGAGGAAATAGAGAATTTGTGTAGTAATACGAAGCGGTATCCGGTATGTATCTGATATTTCATCTGCTGTATAGGGAGCTCTCCCTTTCACGAACCGTTTAATAATAAGAGTGGCAATCAGAAGAGTCAGGAAATCTTTATACCGCCGGCTGATATTGGTACTATCTCTTTCAAAACTGAATTTTTTCACATTCTGTGAAGCGTAGGCAAGTTCTGCTCCAAACAGGCATATCAGCCATGAGAGCTGCATCCACAAAAGTAATAAGGGGATAGCGGCAAAACTACCATAAATCGCATTGTATTTGCTTACCCAGATCTGGCCGGAAATGAACAGGAACTGGAAAAACTGAAAAGCGCATCCGGCGATAAATCCTCCGATCAGGCCATTAAAGAAATGTACCTTTGTATTGGGCAGTAAGATATAGATCGCCGTAAAGGTCAGTGTAACAATAAAAAAAGGGGCTATTTTTAGTATGTTGTCTATGATAGGAGTAAGAAATACATATTGATTCAAAAAAGAACTTTGTATGGTTGAGATAAATACAGATATACCACTGGAAATAGTCATCAGGAGTGGCAGGATCAGAAAGAGGGCCATGTAATCTACAATTTTACGGTTCCAGGGCCGGTTCTTCGGGATTTGCCAGATATCATTAAACGTAATTTCGATGGAAGAGATCAGATTAATAACCGTATAAAACAGGAAGACCAAACCAACCCCAATAATGACTCCTCCCTGGGCCTGTGAAAGATAACTTTCTACAAAGCCGAGTGCTTTGTTAAGTTCTAACTCCCTGCCGGGAAAATATTTGAAAAGTTCTTCCCGGACAGCTCCCTGAAACCCAAAACCTTTGGCAATTCCTAAAATAACGGCTAATAAAGGGACAATTGCCAATAATGTACGGTAGGTAAGAGCGGAGGCTTTGGTTTGAAGTTGTTCACTATTAAAGCCACGAATAGCAAGAATAATAGTTTTCATCATACTGATGAATATTCGCATCGGTTTGCTCAGTTCATTGGCAGATATCCTCCATATCTCATAAGTCAAAAAATGGATGGCATGTTTTACTGTTTCATTAATACGTTGGCCAACCGGCTTTTTCTCCTTTCCGTTCTCTTTATTTTTCTTCTTCATTTAGTTTGCAATTGAGGTAGTTTTGGGATTGATAACCCATGATTGGCAGAATCCTGCAAGAGAATTCTACTACTCACTAAATCATCAACCGCTTAACTACTAAATGAAAAAAAGCAGTCTGTCGATAAGCCGGGTTCTGTACTTTGGGAAAATTCCAAAGTGTCTGTCATTTATCTCCTCTTACCGTCACCGGTAAGCTCTAGCGGTCTACCCCCCGGCATCGGACGAGCAATCCTACATGCGCCGGTATACATGACCTTACAACCCATAAGACGTACGGCATCCTATATTACTATAAGACCCGGTGAGCTCTTACCTCACCTTTTCACCCTTACTCCCCGGAGGAAGCGGTTTTTTCTGTTACGCTACTCTGCCCTCACGAACAGCTTCCCGTTAAGAAGTATGGCGCTCTGCGTTGCCC
>JAJQES010000196.1 GCA_021201565.1 Tannerellaceae bacterium | reverse complement strand
GCTTTTTTGTTATTGTCAATTGTCAATTTTAATATTACATTTGCACCTGCAAGTTTAAAATCATTTAGAAAAATAAAGAGTATGTTGAAGACGATATTGTCTATTTCAGGAAAACCCGGATTATTTAAACTGGTTTCACAGGGAAAAAATATGCTGATCGTAGAATCACTTGTTGACAAAAAAAGAATCCCTGCGTATGCAAAAGATAAAGTTATCTCTTTAGGAGACATTGCCATTTTCACAGAAGATGACGAAGTACCCTTACATGAAGTATTAACAAATATCAAAAGCAAAGAAAACGGCGAGAAAGCCTCTTTAACTACTACCGGAGCAACTGCTGAACAACTAAAAGCATATCTGGCTGAAGTTTTACCGAATTTTGACCGGGACCGGGTATATCCAAGTGATATTAAAAAATTACTTAACTGGTATAATCTCCTGGTCGCATCCGGTATTACAGATTTTACTCCGGAAGAAAAAGAAGATGAACCGGTTCAAACCGAAGCAGAAGAAAAAACAGAAAAATAAAATCTCTTATAGGCTTAATTTATAAGAAAGGAGGTATCTAATAAAGTATACCTCCTTTCTGTGTTTTTCAGTGAACGCTTTACGGATCACAGGTAATATTCTTTTAATTCTACGTCCAGGACATAAAAAATTATCTTCTGGACGTAAGCAATTATCTTCTGGACGTAATTTGTTACGTCCAGGACATAAAAACAGAAAAGGATTATCCGGATATAAAAAACCACAGAATCTATTTGGATTCTGTGGTATATATAATAATAAATTCTCCTCCTTAAAATTGGGGATCAGAGACCTTCTCTTTCAACAAAGCACTCTCTATCACCTCTTTCATATCCTCTACATAGTGGAAAGTCAATCCTTTGATATAATCAACTTTAATCTCTTCTACATCTTTCCGATTTTCCTTACAAAGAATGATTTCTTTGATACCAGCTCGTTTTGCAGCCAGGATTTTTTCCTTTATACCTCCTACCGATAATACTTTCCCCCGTAAAGTAATTTCCCCGGTCATTGCCAGATGTTGCTTCACTTTCCGCTGGGTAAATGCAGAGATGAGAGAAGTAAGCATCGTTATCCCGGCACTGGGACCGTCTTTTGGTATAGCACCTTCAGGAACATGCACATGGACATTCCACTTCTCAAACATTTCCTCTTCTATATTAAAAAGAGAAGCATGTGCATGGATATACTCTAATGCCAGCATAGCAGACTCTTTCATCACATCACCCAGGTTCCCGGTCAGAGTCAATTTTCCTCCTTTTCCCCGGCTTAGACTCGACTCCACAAACAAAATCTCTCCTCCTACAGCTGTCCAAGCAAGACCTGTCACCACGCCGGCATATTCATTTCCCTGGTATTTATCCGGAGAATATTGAACAGCCCCCAGATAATCTTTCAAATGCTCGACCTGCACAGTTCCCGGTACAGGCTCATCCATAGCAATCTTTCGCGCCATTTTACGCATAACCTGAGCAATTTTCTTATCCAGCTCGCGGACTCCACTTTCCCGTGTATAAGAAGCAATGATTTCCTGCAACGCCTTTTTCTGAAATTTCACAGCCCCTTTAGCAATTCCGTGGGCCTCCTGCTGTTTTGGCACCAGATGCCGGGCGGCAATCTGTACCTTTTCCTCCTGAATGTATCCACTTACCTCAATTAACTCCATACGGTCCAGTAAAGGTTGCGAAATGGTATTGAGGTTATTGGCCGTTGCAATAAACATCACCTTACTCAGATCATAATCCACATCCAGGTAATTGTCATGGAATGCATTGTTTTGTTCCGGGTCAAGCACTTCCAGTAAGGCCGCAGAAGGATCACCCTTAAAATCATTTGTCACCTTATCAATCTCATCCAGTACAAAAACAGGATTAGAAGTACCGGCTTTCTGTAAATTCTGGATAATACGGCCACACATAGCACCAATATAGGTACGACGATGTCCCCGTATTTCAGCTTCATCATGTAAGCCACCCAGAGAAACACGAACATATTTCCGGTTCAACGCTTCTGCTATAGACTTACCTAAAGAGGTCTTTCCTACTCCGGGAGGTCCATAGAGACAGATAATAGGTGATTTCATATCCCCCTTTAATTTCAATACAGCTAAATGTTCAATAATCCGCTCCTTGACTTTTTCCAGACCATAATGATCACGGTCCAGGATTTTCTGCGCATGATTCAGGTTAAAATTATCTTTACTGTATTCATCCCAGGGAAGATTAACTATTGTCTGGACATATTGTGTCTGAATGGAGAAATCCGGAGACTGGGGATGCAAACGTTCCAACTTACGAATTTCCTTCTCAAAGATGTCACCAATTTCAGGCTTCCACTTCTTTTTAGCTGCCTTCTCCCGTAATTCCCGGATCTCCAACTCATTAATATTTCCACCTAACTCTTCCTGAATCGTTTTGATCTGCTGCTGCAGGAAATATTCTTTCTGTTGCTGGTTGATATCTTCATGAGTCTTCATCTGGATAGATGTTTTCAACTCTACCAGTTGATATTCCCGGTTCAGAATAAACAATAACCGGTAAGCTCTGTCTTTCAGGTCCCCGATTAATAAAAGTTCTTGTTTTTCTGAAGCTCCATTAGGAATATTGGTACAGGAAAAATTAATCAGATATAAAATATTCCGGTTATTTTTGAGTGAGAAGATAAGATCACGCGGAGGATCGCTCATTGCGTTGAGCATTTTCACGGTCAAATCTTTAATCGTTGAGGTGAGTGCCTCAAACTCCCGGTCACTTTTATCCGGCATAGTATCTTCCAGAATGGTAATTTCACCTTCGAGGAAAGGTTCATTCCGGAGAATGTTATCCAATTGAAACCGTTTTTTCCCCTGCAGAATCACGGTAGTAGTACCATCCGGCATCTCCAATACCCGTACCACATCGGCGATGACCCCTACTGTATACAGATCTTCGATACCCGGATCTTCCGTATTCATCTCTTTCTGGCACACTACACCAATCAGAGTTTTCTTCTTTACAGCCTCCTTAATCAGCTTCATGGATTTCGGACGACCTACAATAACCGGCATAGCAACTCCCGGAAAAAGAACCATATTCCGTAAAGGAAGTATAGGAACAACCGTTCCTACTGTTTCTATACCATCTGTAAAATCCTCATCTACATCACATTCAGTCAGAATTGGCATTACCATCCCCAGGTTATCCTCTAAGTCATCAAAAGAATCCTCTGTAAATAATCTATTTCTATTCTTC
>JAJQES010000030.1:2384-3262 GCA_021201565.1 Tannerellaceae bacterium | reverse complement strand
CATTTAGATATTTTATTATTTTTGAAGGATAATAAGGAATATCATTAAAAGAATAATTTAAAATGAAAAACAAGTATATAACTATCCTTTTGTCCTTCTGTTTTATTCTTCCTTCTTGTCAGACAAATTATGAAACCTTTTTTTCTATAGATAAGAAGTTATCTATTGATATAAAGTCAGCTGTTGCTGATCCATTGTATCAGGAAGTTGATTTTATACCTTTAGAAACTAATGAAAACTCTTTTGTTTCATTTATAAATAAAATAGTCATTTATAAGGATACGATCGTTGTTCATTCGATGAGGGATAAATATGTGGCTTTTTTCTCAAAAGACGGAGAATTTCTTTATCGGTTTCCTGTTGGAGAAGGTCCCGGGGAGTTACTTTATCCTGCTGATATTGCAGTTGATAAAGATGCCGGGACATTATGGGTGCTGGATAGATATAGAAGTATGAAAGAGTATGATTTTCAGGGTAATTTTTTACGGGAAGTTATTTCTGAACAGTCTTACCTTAGAATGGATAGATACAAAGATGTCCTGATGTTATTTGAATCTTATATGAACCGGGATAACCTTCTTTTATTTAAGTTTATTATAGATAGTGATGTACAGGAAGAACTTTATTTTATAGACAAAGATCCAAGGTTTGCGAAGCTACCTTATATACAAACGAATGCTTTTTGTCCGGTTAATGATAGCATTTGTTATTTTTATCACCAGTATGATGATTGCATTTATGCCTGGAATTATAATACTAAAGAGGTATCAATAGGGGTGGACATTTCTTATATCAATGGAAAAAGTATTAAGAAAGGATGGGATAAATCTCAGGAGTTGGAGGTGAATATATATCAGGATTTCTATAATAATAGAGAG
>JAJQES010000030.1:0-2374 GCA_021201565.1 Tannerellaceae bacterium | reverse complement strand
AATCTGTATCATTATAATAATAAACTGTTTTTTACAGTTGAAGATAAAAGCATGAAATATTGTTTATATGATCTCTCTAATGAAAAATTTGTGATGTCTGATAATTTTGCTATTGGAGTACCCAATATACGAACTGAATTCTTTCAGGGAGAGGATGATTCGATTCTGTTTGTGCTTACTCCTGAACAAATAGAAGAATTTATTGAAGATAAAACGATACCAATTAAAAATGAGACACTGATAGATCTGTCACAGGAATTACAAATTGATGATAATCCAGTTATTGTGATTGCAAAAGTTAGGTCTTAGAGAGTCGTGAGTTTGTCCTGTTTTGTTGGATTTATTACAATACGTGAACGACGAGGATAATTCTATATTAATGGTAGTTATTTTGGTCAGGAGGGATTTGCAATCCCGACTAAGTGAGTATCAGGATCTCCGGATCCGAAAAATATTTATAAATTGTAAATGGAGCGGATCACAGATCCTTATACCCGGCAGGCGGAAATTGCAAATCCCCTTCGACCAAAAGCTAAAGCCGGTCTACGATTCGTTATTCACTTTTCTCTTCATCCGGTACTTTCAGGATATACCGGATAAGGGCTACAAATACATTTCCGAATTTTTCCAGTTTGGCGTCTCCGACACCTTTTACATCACGGAATTCCTCCAGTGTCAACGGCTTTTTATCTACCATATCAGCCAGAGCAGCATCGGAAAAGACAATGTAGGCCGGCAACTTTTCCCGTTCGGCAATCCGCTTCCGCAATTGACGCAAAGCATCCAGCAGGACCTCTTCGGTTTTTCCTTTTGCAAGCGGACGGATGGGTTTGGCTTGTGCTCTTTCTTTTTTCTCCTTTTTCTCCCTCTTTTTTCGTTCCGGCTTTTGGACCACTTCCGGTTCACGGTACGTGGCTAATTCGGCAGAGAGTTCGCCGAACAGGACTTTACGTCCGAGAGGGGTTACTTTGAGATTCCAGTTATTTGCATAATCAATTTCAATATATCCCAGGTGAAGCATTTGGTAGAGGTATTCCCGCCACACTTTATAAGGCAGGTCTGCACCGGCTCCGTAGGTTTTAAGTTGATGGTATCCCCGTTTCATCAGGTCTGCCCTGCCGCTGCCTATCAGAATCTCAATCAGGGTATGCATGCCTATTTCTTCATTGGTCCGCAGCATGGCGCTCAGGGCTTTTTGAATCAGGATACTCCCATCGAACCGTTGGGGTGGGTTCCGGCACACATCACAATTACCGCAATCTTCTTCGGACTCTTCTCCGAAATAGTTCAACAGGATACGCTTACGGCACACATCTGTTTCACAATACCGCTGCATCCGGTTAAGCTTCTCCAGATTCACCTCTTTCTGTCCGCTATCTTCTGCAAACCGGCGGAGCAGGATCATATCTCCCAGTGAATAGAAAAGGAGCGTATCGCTGTTCATCCCGTCACGTCCGGCCCGTCCGATCTCCTGGTAATAGTTTTCGATACTGCCCGGCATATTGAAGTGGATCACCCAACGGACATTACTTTTATCAATTCCCATTCCAAAAGCAACCGTAGCACATACTACCTCTATGCGGTCGTTTATAAAATCATTCTGCGCAGTTTCCCGTTGTTTGGGGGAGAGGCCGGCATGATAGGCAACCGCCTGGATATTAAACTGGGCAAGGGCTGCGGCAACAGATTCGGTATCCGCCCGTTTCATACAATAAATGATCCCACTCTGGTTGCGGTGTCCCCGGATGAAATTAACCATCGCCGTGATTTTATCTTTTTTATTAAGTCCCCGGTGTACGGTAAGGGAGAGATTCGGACGGTCGAAAGAGGAGATGAATACTTCCGGATCTTTCAGTTTAAGCTGTTCCAGAATATCTGCCCTGGTTACTTTATCGGCTGTAGCTGTAAGTGCTACCATAGGGGTATCCGGAAAACGTTCTTTCAGAAGGGATAGCTGGGTGTATTCCGGCCGGAAATCATGTCCCCAGTGAGAGACACAATGTGCCTCATCAATAGCGATCAGGGAAATCTCCATCCGGGAGAGTAACCAATCCATTTCGCTCAGGATCTTTTCCGGTGAGATATAGAGGAGTTTAATCTTTCCCTGCATGGTATGTAACCGGATCCGTTGGCGTTCCTCTTCCGGCAACATACTGTTGAGGGCCGCTGCCGGGATCCCATTTGCAATGAGACTCTCTACCTGGTCTTTCATCAGGGCGATCAGTGGAGAGATAACAATAGCCGTACCCGGCAAATGAATCGCGGGCAATTGGTAACAGATGGATTTACCGCCACCGGTAGGCATTAAAACCAACGAATCTTTTTTTTGTATGATCCGTTGGATGACCTCACCCTGAAGCGTACGAAAAGAAGA
>JAJQES010000428.1 GCA_021201565.1 Tannerellaceae bacterium | reverse complement strand
GATAAAAAGAAAATCTCCTATTCTTTTCCAATATTAGAGAAAGAAACAGGAGATTTTTTGATATATATGTTTTTTTATATTAGATGATGTTTTTTAAACACCTTCTCAATGGCCTCGAGTGCAAAATCCAATTGTTCGATCGTATGTGTAGCCATCAAAGAGAAACGTATCAGTGTGTCCTGAGGTGCTACAGCAGGAGCAACAACCGGGTTTACGAATATACCCGCTTCAAATAATTCGCTTACGATCTGGAAAGTCAGATCATTGTTGCGGATAAAGAGCGGAATAATCGGCGTTGAGGTATGACCAATTTCACATCCCATCTCCCGGAATCCTTTCAGGGCATAATGAGTGAGTGTCCAAAGGTTTTCAATCCGCTCAGGTTCGCTTAACATAATATCTAATGCAGCTCCTGCGGCAGCAGTGGCTGCCGGAGTGTTACTTGCGCTAAATATATAAGAGCGGGAATTATGACGGAGATAGTTAATCGTCTCTTTATCTGCGGCGATAAATCCACCGATAGAGGCTAGTGATTTACTAAACGTACCCATGATCAGATCTACATCATCAGTCACCCCAAAATGATCGCAGGTTCCACGTCCCAGTTTTCCCAATACCCCAATACCATGGGCTTCGTCTACCATGATACTGGCATTGTATTTTTTACTTAATGCTACAATCTCTGGGAGTTTTACGATATCTCCTTCCATGCTGAATACTCCGTCAACTACGATTAATTTGACTTTATCGGGTTCACAGCGTTGCAGCATTCGCTCCAACGACTCCATGTCGTTGTGTTTGTATTTTAATTTTGTAGAGTAGGATAAACGATGGCCTGCAATGATAGATGCATGATCAAGTTCATCCCAGATAATATAATCTTCACGGCCGGTCAGACAGGAGACTACTCCCATATTTACCTGGAATCCGGTGGAGTAAACAATTGCTTCTTCCTTTCCGACGAATTCAGCTAACCGTTGTTCAAGTTCGAGGTGAATATCTAATGTTCCATTCAAAAAACGGGAACCAGCGCAGCCAGTACCGTATTTTTTGGTTGCTTCGATAGCTGCTTCTTTTACTTTCGGATGGTTTGTGAGTCCCAGATAGGCGTTTGAACCAAACATAAGTACCTTTTTCCCGTTAATACAGACCTCTGTATCCTGGTCGCTTTCAATTTTGCGGAAATAGGGATAGATTCCGGCAGCCATGGCTTTTTGCGGAGCATCGTATCTTGCCAATTTCTCTTGTAAAAGTTTCATATTGTTAAAGAGAATTATTTCGCTTTAGTGTTTCATACAATCAGAGCCAGGATTTGTTTCATATATACATATAATTCTGTTTACATGGTTTGGCAAATCCAGCCGCAAAAGTAGTAAAAAAATAACTTAAAGCAGACCAAATGCTTTAAAAGTTTTATAAAAGCATTATTTTTGTCTTTTCTATGAAGAATATTCAGGTCGTTAATAAGAACGTTGATATGAATTCCCGTAATATAAGGGTACAAGCTATTATAAATCCTGTTTCAGGTGTAGGCTCTAAGCGAAAGATTCCAAATTTGCTGGAAGAAATGTGCAGTAAAGCCGGAGTACCTTTGCATGTCCGTTTTACTCAGTATGCGGGACATGCCAGTGAACTTACCCGTCAGGCATTGGAAGAGGGTGCAACCTGTATTGTGGCTGTAGGAGGAGATGGCACTGTAAATGAAGTTGCCCGGGCGATGCTTTATTCGGATGCGGTACTTGGTATTTTACCGAAAGGTTCCGGCAATGGCCTGGCACGTGAACTGCATATTCCAATGGATGTAAAGAAGGCAATGGAGCTTTTTATGAAGGGGCATATAACAACAATTGATGCGTGTAAAGCGAATGACCGCATTTTCTTCTGTACCTGTGGAGTCGGGTTTGATGCAGCAGTTAGTAAAAAGTTTGCACAGGAAAAGCACCGGGGATCTTTAACTTATCTAAAAAATACAATTGAAGAATATCTCAGCTATAAGCCTCAACCGTATGAATTGATTATAGATGGAAAGCAGATCCATGAAAAAGCTTTTTTGGTGGCTTGTGGAAATGCGTCTCAATATGGAAATAATGCTTATATAGCACCTCATGCGAACATTCAGGACGGGGAAATGGATGTTACTATTCTGGCACCGTTTACTCCTTTGGATATTGCTCCTTTGGCGATTCAGCTTTTCACAAGGCAAATCGATAAAAACAGTAAGATCCGTACCATGAAAGCACAAAAGATGACAATTATCCGGCAGGAATCGGGTGTGATGCATCTGGATGGAGAACCTGTGATGGCAGATGGCCGTATCGATATAGAAGTCATTCCCGGTGCATTGAAAGTCTTTACTCCGGAGGTCGTTTCTTTTACGGATGAAGTTCAATATCTTTTTGGCCAGGTAACCCGTTTCTTTGATAAAAAGATGCCTTACATTTTTAGGTAAAATTCTTTTGTTAACTCTATATATTCAGGTGTATATTGATGGCGGGAAATTTCAATAAACAGTTGATCCGTTTTAAACGTTTGGAGTGGTATTGGTGAAAACTCAGCCAATATTCGTTTAGGAGAGCTATCGGGGGTCGGATAAACCACTGTTTGACGAACCGGATAGAGACCATACTTTCCAGTAAGACTATATAGTTCTTCCTGTTTATCTATGGGTAATATCAAGGCTATTCTCCCATTTGATGTTAGGAAAGAAGAACTTTTAGAGAGTAGAATATTCAGAGATAGTCCATCATCATGACGAGCTTTGTTTCGTTGATTGTTTGGCCCTTTCAGGGAATCCCTGAAATAGGGTGGGTTAGAAACTATCAGATCGTATTTTTTATTTTCTACAGGAATAAATCTGTCAAAAGGCGTATGAAATACCTCTATTCTGTCACAAAAGACAGATTCCCTGACATTTTCTATAGCTTGTTGACATGCTTTTTTATCAATCTCAATAGCGTCAATATGAGCATTAGAGCGTTGAGCTGTCATTAGAGCAATGAGTCCTGTCCCTGTTCCTATATCCAGTATGTTTTTACAACCGGTAAGATCTGCCCAGGCACCTAATAAGACTCCATCTGTTCCTACTTTCATAGCACAACGGTCGTGCTTAATAACAAACTGCTTAAATTTGAAAAACGGATTTGACATTTTTAGATAGTTTTCAATATACAAAAGTAAGAAGATTTGAGATTTATTTTCGACACCTCAGTAAAAAGAAGTACCTTTGGCACATTAATTGTACAAGTCAATCATTTGATGATTAACCCGATATATGA
>JAJQES010000070.1 GCA_021201565.1 Tannerellaceae bacterium | reverse complement strand
TAGTAGTTAGTAGTTAGTAGTTAGTAGTTAGTAGTTAGTAGCAGACTGGCGTCGTATCGTATTCGCTGCATTCCGGAGATAAAAAAAACAGCCTTTGTTCCCCGGCCTGACCGGGGACCGCACCAGAACATACCTTTTTCAATTATTAATTGTAACTAACGCCTGTGCTGGTGCGTCTTGGTCGGAGGGGATTTCCTAATCCCCGGCTAATGAATATAAGGATCTCCAGATCCGGAATTACACCCAACCCCTGGAAACTATACAAACAGGTCATTTATCAACCGGATCACAGATCCTAATACTCAAGCAGTCGGGGATCGGGAGATCCCCTCCGACCAAAAAAAAACGAGCAAAGCGAGTCCCTACTAAACGAACGAAGTAAGTGTACTACTAACTACTAACTACTAACTACCAACTACTAACTCCCAACAACCATTATATTAACCAACAAAAACCGCCCCGTGTCCGGTTCCTCCCTTTGGGGAGGTTAGGTGGGGCCCACAGATCATGAAAGAAAAACTTCCCCCCCAGGCGCCCGAAATGGAACGCGCCGTATTAGGTGCCCTGTTACTTGAACCCGGCACCTTCCGGGAGATAGAACATCTCCTGACACCCGACAGTTTTTATGTCCAGGCCCATAGCCTGATCTGGCAGGCAGTCTGCCGGCTGAGTGCACAACAGAAACCGGTGGATATGCTCACCGTCACCGAGGAACTAAGCCGGATGAAAAAACTCGATTCAGTAGGCGGACCCTACTACATCGCACAGCTTACTTCCTCCGTCGGCGGAACGGCCCACGTCCGCTATCACGCGGAGATCATCCACCAGAAAGCATACGCCCGTAAGCTGATCCGTTTAGCCACCCGCCTCGTAGAAGAGGCCTACAACGAAACCCGCGATATTTATGACGTACAGGAAGAGTTTGAAAAGAACTTTACCCAATTGGTCAGCGGCCTGCGCGACTGTGCCGCCTGGGACATGCCCCACGCCCTGCGTAAAGTGACCGAACGGGCCTCCCTGATGCAGGAAAAACGCCTCAAAGGAGAAACCACCGCCATCCCCACCGGACTGGCCTCGCTTGACCAGGTGATGGAAGGAGGCTGGCAGGCACCTGAACTGACCATTCTCGGCGCGCGCCCCTCCATGGGCAAAACACAGTTTGCCCTCCATTTTGCCAAAGCAGCCGCCCAAAGCGGCAAACGGACACTGATCATCACCATCGAAATGACCGAAATACAACTCGTCACCCGCTACCTCCTGGAAGATGAGCGCATCAACTCCCGCCACCTGCGGACCGGGCAAATGGCACAGGAAGAGTGGAAAGCTATGGACGAGACCATCGCCCGGCTATGGAACCTGCCCATCCATGTGGCCGGCCATTACCAGATCAACCAGCTCTCGCACATCAAAAGCGAAGCCCGCAGCCTCAAACGCAAAATGGGGCTCGACCTGTTGGTGATCGACTACCTGGGCCTGGTCAAAACCGCAGAAACCTTTGAAAGGCGTTACCAGGAACTGGGGCACATTACCTCCGAACTGAAAACCTTAGCCAAAGAGCTGGAGATCCCCATCATTGCCCTCTGCCAGCTCAGCCGTCCGCCCAAAGGAACACAGGTAAAGATGCCCGCCCTCGAAGACCTGCGCGAATCCGGCAATATCGAACAGGATGCCGACAATGTGATCCTGATCCATAAACACGCCTATTACGACCCCGAGAGTACCGACAAAAAAGGGCGTTCCTGGAAAAACCGCGGGCAGCTGATCATCGCCAAACAACGCGAAGGCGCCCGCGAACAAACCATCACCTTCGCCCACGATGACCGCTACAAAAAAATAAGCGACGAATAACCTCCCACCCTCCGGACGGAAGGGCTGGAAAGAAGGGATGAGCTGCCAAACGGAGCAAACAGCCTTTGTTCCCCGGCCTGACCGGGGACCGCACCAGAACATACCTTTTTCAATTATTAATTGTAACTAACGCCTGTTCCCATGCGGTCCCGCATCAAGTGCGGGAACAAGGTCTTTAATATTTTCTACTTTACTGGTTGGAGGGGATCTGGAGATCCCCTCCAACCAGTAAAGTAGAAAATAAAATGTTTCACAATATATACTTTTAATAAAAATCTAAATATCTATATTATCTTTGTATACATGCAAATTGTGCTATACTAAATGAAAAATAAAAAAATAAATATTGGAGTTATTGATCTTTTTTGTGGAATTGGAGGTCTTTCTTACGGTATGTATTGTCAGGGACTAAAAATAATTGCGGGTTTTGATATTGATAAAACCTGTAAGTATGCTTATGAAAAAAATACAAACTCTAATTTTTTATATAAAGATGTGAGTTGCATAACACATAAAGAGATCAATAGGTTATTCAAAAAATCAAAGTGTAATATACGGATATTAGCCGGATGTGCACCATGCCAACCATTTTCATCCTATTCTTTTAAAGTCAAAAATAAAGATGAAAATAAATATGATTTACTATATCAATTTGGAAGATTAATTGAGGAAACTTTACCTGAAATTGTAACAATGGAAAATGTGGCCCAAATTCTTACATTTAAACTTAAACCTGTTTTAAATGATTTTGTAGATATTCTAAAAAAAAACAATTATCAGGTAAGCATTCATAAGGTTTTTTGTCCTGATTACGGAATACCACAAACAAGAAAAAGATTAGTCTTATTAGCATCCCGGTTAGGTCCGATAGATCTTATACCTCCTACTCATACTCCTTCTTCTTATAAAACCGTGCGAATGACAATAGGAGATTTACCTCCTATAAAGGCCGGTGAAACCTGTATTACCGATCCTTTACATAAAGCAAAAGATTTGTCTCCTTTAAATATTCGTCGTTTAGAAGCGACTCCTGACAGAGGCAGTTGGAAAGACTGGCCGGAAGATCTAAAACTTGAATGTCACAAAAAAAATACCGGGAAATCGTTTGGGAGCGTATACGGCAGAATGGCCTGGGACGAACCTGCGCCTACTATGACTACACTTTGTACAGGAATAGGAAACGGACGATTTGGACATCCGGAACAGAATCGTGCCATATCCATAAGAGAAGCAGCTCTTTTTCAAACATTTCCTTATGATTATGAGTTCTTTTCTCCAGAGGAATCAGTATCTATTACAAAAGCTTCCAGATATATTGGAAATGCAGTTCCTCCATTATTAGGAGAAGTGATTGCTAAGAGTATAAAAAAACATTTAAATCTTCCACATGAATAAAAAAGAAGAATTAAAATGGAAATTTGATATTAGTACATTC
>JAJQES010000081.1 GCA_021201565.1 Tannerellaceae bacterium | reverse complement strand
GCCAACCGTCCGTTGAAATCTCTGTCAGACAGTTTGAAAGGTAAACAGGGACGTTTCCGTCAGAATTTGCTTGGTAAACGTGTTGACTATTCTGCACGTTCGGTTATCGTTGTAGGTCCTGAATTAAAAATGCATGAGTGTGGTTTGCCTAAAAATATGGCGGCCGAACTTTATAAACCATTCATTATCCGTAAACTCATTGAACGTGGGATCGTAAAAACGGTGAAATCTGCGAAGAAGATCGTAGACCGTAAAGAACCCGTTGTATGGGATATTCTGGAATATGTAATGAAAGGTCATCCTGTGTTACTCAACCGTGCTCCAACATTGCACCGGTTAGGTATCCAGGCTTTCCAGCCTAAATTGATTGAAGGAAAAGCGATTCAGTTGCACCCGTTGGCATGTACGGCTTTCAATGCCGACTTTGATGGTGACCAGATGGCGGTTCACCTTCCGTTAGGAAATGAGGCTGTTCTGGAAGCTCAGATGTTAATGCTGGCTTCACACAATATCCTGAACCCCGCAAATGGTGCGCCTATTACCGTGCCTTCTCAGGACATGGTATTGGGACTTTATTACATCACTAAACTTCGTCCGGGTAGTAAAGGAGAAGGGCTTATCTTCTACGGGGTGGAAGAAGCGATGATTGCCTATAATGAAGGTAAAGTGGCGATCCACGCACCTGTAAAGGTAATTGTTGATGATGTAGTAGACGGTGAACCCACCAGACGTTTGCTTGAAACATCTGTCGGCCGTGTTATGGTCAATGAATTTGTTCCGAAAGAAGTCGGTTTTGTGAACGAATTATTGGGTAAAAAAGCTTTACGTGACATTATTGGTGATGTAATTAAAATATGTGGTGTAGCACGTACCGCACAGTTCCTGGATGATATTAAGAACTTGGGTTACTATATGGCCTTCAAGGGTGGATTGTCCTTTAATCTGGCAGACGTACTGATCCCGAAAGAAAAGAATGAACTGATCAAACAGGGAGATGAGGAAGTAGAACAGATCCTGAACAGTTATAATATGGGATTCATTACGTTCAACGAACGTTACAACCAGATTATTGATATCTGGACCCATATTAACAACCGTCTCTCTACTATCCTTATTAATCAACTGACCAAAGATAATGATGGGTTTAATTCTGTCTATATGATGATGGATTCCGGTGCCCGTGGATCAAAAGAACAGATCCGCCAGTTGTCCGGTATGCGTGGTTTGATGGCAAAACCTCAAAAGAGTGGTGCCGAAGGTGGACAGATTATTGAAAATCCGATTCTTTCAAACTTTAAAGAAGGTCTTTCTGTGTTAGAGTACTTTATCTCTACTCACGGTGCCCGTAAAGGTTTGGCGGATACGGCTCTTAAAACGGCGGATGCCGGGTATTTGACCCGTCGTCTGGTTGACGTATCGCATGATGTGATTATCAATGAGGAAGATTGTGGAACCCTGCGTGGTCTGGTTTGTACGGAATTGAAGAATAACGAAGAAGTGATTGCTTCTCTGTATGAACGTATCTTAGGGCGTGTATCTGTACATGATGTGCATCATCCACAAACAGGGGAACTGATTGTGGAAGCTGGTGAAGAGATTCGTGAAGATGCAGCTAAAAAGATTCAGATATCTCCGATTGAAAATGTGGAAATCCGTTCTGTATTGACCTGTGAATCCAAGAAAGGAGTTTGTGCGAAATGTTACGGACGTAACCTTGCAACAGGCCGGATGGTTCAGCGGGGTGAGGTTGTTGGTGTTATTGCTGCACAATCTATCGGTGAACCGGGTACACAGTTGACACTGCGTACGTTCCACGTAGGGGGGATCGCTTCTAATATTGCAACAGAAAGTAGTATTACTTCTAAATACGATGGTATTCTTGAGATTGACGAACTTCGTGCGGTAGTTGCTGAAGATTCTACCGGAAAATCTCATCAGGTAGTAGTAAGCCGTCTGGCTGAATTACGTATCGTGGATCCGAATACTAAGATTGTATTATTGACTCACAATATTCCTTACGGTTCAAAACTGTACTTCAACAGTGGTGATAAAGTGAAGAAGGGTGACCTGATTATTGAATGGGATCCTTTCAACGCCGTAATTGTATCGGAGGTTGCTGGTAAGATCGAATTTGAAAATGTAGTGGAAAACGTTACTTACAAAGTGGAGAGCGATGAAACTACCGGTTTGAAAGAAAAGATCATTATCGAATCCAAAGATAAAACGAAAGCTCCGGCAGCGCACATTCTTGATAAGGATGGAAACTATCTGAAAAACTATTCTCTGCCGTTAGGTGCTCACGTTGTGAAAGAGAATGGTGATCCTGTGAAAGCAGGGGAAGTTCTTGTGAAAATCCCACGTGCCGTAGGTAAAGCGGGTGACATCACGGGCGGTCTTCCACGTGTGACTGAATTGTTTGAAGCACGTAATCCGTCTAACCCAGCTGTCGTATCTGAAATTGACGGTGAAGTTGGTTTCGGTAAGATCAAACGTGGTAACCGTGAAATTACTGTAACATCCAAACTGGGTGAAGTGAAAAAATACATGGTACCTCTTTCAAAACAGTTATTGATTCAGGAAAATGACTATATCCGTGCCGGTATGCCATTATCAGATGGAGCCATCACTCCTTCGGATATCCTGGCTATCAAAGGGCCGACTGCTGTACAGGAATACATTGTGAATGAAGTTCAGGACGTTTACCGTCTGCAGGGTGTGAAGATCAATGACAAACACTTTGAAGTAATTGTTCGTCAGATGATGCGTAAGGTAGAAGTTGTTGATCCGGGAGATACTCGTTTCCTTGAACAGCAGATCGTTGATAAGCTGGATGTAATGGACGAAAACGACCGTATCTGGGGTAAAAAGGTTGTACTTGATCCGGGAGACTCTCAGACAATGAAAGCAGGTCAGATCGTTACAGCCCGTAAACTGCGTGATGAAAACAGTATGCTGAAACGTCGTGACCTGAAAACAGTAGAGGTTCGTGATGCTATTCCGGCAACTGCTAACCAGATCCTGCAGGGGATTACCCGTGCGGCTCTGCAAACGACCAGCTTCATGTCGGCCGCTTCCTTCCAGGAAACTACTAAAGTGTTGAACGAAGCTGCTATCAACGGAAAAGTGGATCGTCTGGAAGGTCTGAAGGAAAATGTGATCTGTGGACACCTGATCCCTGCCGGAACCGGCCAGCGTGACTTTGATAAACTGGTGGTTGGTGCACGTGATGAATTTGAGCGGATCTATGCGAACCGTAAAAATGTAGTGGAATTCAATTCAATGGATAATGAT
>JAJQES010000082.1 GCA_021201565.1 Tannerellaceae bacterium | reverse complement strand
TATTAATCTAAATTGAAAAAGTTATGTCTGAAGTTGCATCTAGAGTAAAAGCTATTATCGTAGATAAACTGAGTGTAGAAGAAACTGAAGTTACTAACGAAGCTAGCTTTACTAATGATTTAGGAGCAGACTCTCTTGATACTGTAGAGTTGATTATGGAATTCGAAAAAGAATTCGGTATCTCAATTCCGGATGATCAAGCAGAAAAGATCACTACTGTAGGTGACGCTATCGCTTATATTGAAAATAACGCGAAGTAAATCCCTTTAATTAAAGGTATGGAATTAAAACGAGTTGTAGTAACAGGTCTTGGTGCTATTACTCCACTTGGTAACACCCTTTCGGAAACCTGGGAGGGTCTTATCAATGGAAAAAGTGGCGCGGGACCTATTACTCATTTTGACGCATCTAACTTTAAGACACAGTTTGCATGCGAAGTGAAAAACTTCGACCCCATGCAAATTATGGACCGGAAAGAGGCCCGTAAATGTGACCGCTATACCCTCCTTGGGATTGCTGCCGCCAAAGAGGCGATTGCTGATTCTAACCTTGAGAATGATGAGATCAATAAAGATAGAGTAGGTGTGATCTTTGCTTCCGGTATCGGAGGGATTCAGACTTTCGAGGATGAAGCCCGCGGATATAATCCGGAACGGGGTCCGCGTTTTAATCCTTTCTTTATTCCGAAAATGATTTCGGATATTGCAGCCGGGCATATTTCAATGATGTATGGTTACAGAGGTCCTAATTTTGCGACTGTATCGGCCTGTGCTTCTTCATCCAATGCGATTGGAGATGCATTCAATTATATCCGTTTGGGAAAAGCGGATGCAATTGTGACCGGGGGTGCCGAAGCTGCGATCGCTATTGTAGGTGTCGGAGGTTTTAATGCTATGAATGCTTTGTCAGTACGGAATGACTCTCCTGAAACAGCATCCCGTCCGTTCAGCGCAAGCCGTGATGGATTTGTGATGGGTGAAGGAGGTGCCTGTCTGGTACTCGAAGAAATGGAGCATGCCCTGGCCCGCGGTGCTAAAATATATGCTGAGATCGTAGGGACTGGTATGTCGGCAGATGCTTATCATCTGACTGCTTCCCATCCGGATGGATTAGGCGCAAAACTGGTAATGCGTAATGCATTGGAAGATGCGGAAATGAGTCCCGGAGAAATTGATTATATTAATGTACATGGAACTTCTACTCCTGTTGGGGATCCTTCTGAGGTGAAGGCTATCAAAGAGGTGTTTGGAGAACATGCTTATAATCTGAATATCAGTTCAACCAAGTCTATGACCGGACACCTGTTAGGTGCGGCAGGAGCGCTGGAAGCTATTGCCTGTATTCTGGCTGTAAAAGAAGGAGTGATTCCTCCGACTATTAACCATGAGGAAGGGGATAATGATCCGGAAATTGACTATAAGTTGAACTTTACTTTTAATAAAGCACAAAAACGTGAGATCAATGCAGCTTTGTCAAATACTTTTGGATTTGGTGGACACAATGCCTGCGTGATCGTTAAAAAATTTGTGAAATAAGGTAGTGCTTACTAAGCTATATAGAAAAATAAGGCTCCTTAAGCATAAAGGCAGGGAGCCTTATTCGTCTTTATATAAGTTACTTGGATTCTATCCTGAAAATGTACACTTATATGAACAGGCTTTTCTGCACAAATCTTCATCGGTTGAAGGAAATGATGGAAAATGGTTGAATAATGAGCGGCTGGAGTTTTTAGGAGATGCTATCCTGGATGCGATTGTCGCTGATATTGTATATAAACACTTCCGGAATCGAAAAGAAGGTTTCCTTACCAATACCCGCTCCAAAATTGTCCAGCGGGAAAACCTCAACCGTATTGCTGTTCAGCTTGGACTGCATAAGATGGTGGTTTATTCAGCCAAACTTAACTCTCATCATAATCATTTATATGGAAATGCCCTGGAGGCATTGATCGGAGCTATTTATCTGGACCAGGGGTATGAGATTTGTTACCGTTTTATAGAGGAACGGATTATACAGAAACATATAGATCTGGATATGATCGCCCGGAAAGAGGTGAACTTTAAATCCGCATTGATTGAGTGGAGCCAGAAAAATAAACTGGATATTACATTTGACCTGATCGAATCTTTTATTGACAATGATGGAAACCCGGTTTTCCAGACTGCTATTACGTTGGTTGAATATCAGATAGGTGTTGGGATTGGTTATTCCAAGAAGGAATCCCAACAAAATGCTGCTAAAATGGCTATTAAAAAACTTCGTACCGATAAGGAGTTTCAACAGTTAGTAGCTGACCTGAAGAAGAAAAAACAGGAAGAAGAGGCGGAAGAAAAAGAATTGACGACTCTCTCTTCGGATATTGTTGAAGAAATAGCAGATGCTTCTCTCTCCATCACTATAGAAGAAGAGGAATAATTACCTGCCGAAAGAAATTCCCATCCGTTTTCCCTGTATGATCAGGTCATGGTCGGATCTGACCAGTTTTAATTTTCCGGCTACTTCTGCCAGGGCAATCGATTCTACCGCATTATTATTCATACACACCATTTGTCCGAATTGTTTTTCAGCAATCAATTGGGTGGCATATCCTCCGAGCCGGGTAGCCAGATTCCGGTCGAAAGGAGAAGGATTTCCCCCGCGTTGTGTGTAGCCGAGAACGGTTTCCCTTGTTTCTATTCCGGTTGCTTCTTCAATGGAACGGGCAATATAATCAGCTGGCCGGGTTTTGTTTTTTGTCAGAATTCCTTCCGCTACTACTACAATGGAATAGGGTTTCCCTTTTTGGGCACGTTCCAGAATCGCTTTGTTTATTTCCTGCAGATCATACCCTAATTCCGGCAATAAAATAATATCGGCTCCTCCGGCCATACCGGCATATAAAGCGATCCAACCGGCATGATGTCCCATGACTTCTACTACCATCACCCGGCGGTGTGAGCTCGCAGTAGAATGAAGGCGGTCAATGGATTCGGTGGCGATGTTGACAGCCGTATCGAATCCGAAGGTGATATCGGTTCCCCAGATATCATTATCAATCGTTTTAGGAACACCTATTACATTCAGTCCAAGTATAGACAGCATGTGGGCAGTTCGTTGTGTTCCGTTCCCTCCGATGCAAACCAGGCAATCCAGGCCTAATTTATCATAATGTTCTTTTATGAGTTGGGGTTTCTCATTGTCAGTATCGGATAACAGTTTGCGGAATGGTTTTTCCCGGGAAGTCCCCAGAATTGTTCCTCCCAGATTCAGAATCCCGGATAGGCTCCGCTCGTCGAGTTTTTCAATATCATTATTGAGTAA
>JAJQES010000019.1 GCA_021201565.1 Tannerellaceae bacterium | reverse complement strand
GATCTCGTATGCCATTAAAAATATGGTGGGTAATCTGACCGGGATGATTTGTGACGGGGCCAAACCCAGTTGTGCCCTCAAAGTGTCCAGTGGAGTATCTACTGCTATGCTTTCTGCCCTGATGGCTATGGAAAATAAAGTAGTGACTTCTATGGAGGGTATTATTGATGAAGATGTAGACCAGACAATTTTGAATCTGACCACCATCGGTTCTGTAGGAATGGAAGCCACAGACCGTCTGGTACTAAATATCATGACTCATAAAAAGTGAAAAACCTTTCTCCTGATCCATTTGTTTTTAAAACACGTTTTTAAGATCAAATGTGTATGGGAGTAAAGAATAATTCGTTACAAAATCCGTTAACGATGTATCCCCATGAAAAGTTTCCTATGCAAAAACAGGAAGCTCCGGGCCTGGACAGTAAAATGTTGCCGGTACCTGATTGTGGGGAAGATACATATATAGGATGTGGACGCCTGACAGGCAGAAAAGCCCTGATCACGGGCGGAGATTCCGGTATTGGCCGGGCCGTGGCGATTGCTTTTATGCGGGAAGGCGCGGAAGTTGCTGTTACCTGTCTACCGGAGGAAAAAGACGATATCCGGACACTTACCAAATTGTTTGAAAAGGAAGGAAAGACATTGATCGCTATTGAACAGGATTTGCGTGAAGAAAAGGTTTGCCGGCAGGTAATACAAGAGGCTGCCGATGCACTGGATGGTATGGATATTCTGGTTTTGAATGCGGCTGTACAGACGGCGCAGACAGATATAAATCAATTGAGTGCGGAACAAATCCGGGAAACATTTGAAGTAAATGTTTTTTCGCCCATGTTCCTTTCCAAAGCGGCTATTCCTTATTTACCGGCTGGAGCTTCTGTTATATTTACCGGTTCAGCTGAATATTATACCCCTAATAAGATCTTAATGGATTATGCCGCTTCAAAGAGTGCTGTTGTAGCCTTTAGTATTGCATTGTCTAAATATCTTATAGAGAAAGGGATCCGGGTCAATACAGTTTGTCCCGGTCCGGTATGGACTCCGCTGGAAGTTTCCGGAGGAAATCCGGATGAAGGAATTCCTGTCCATGGGATAGATACACCGATGAAACGGCCCGGACAACCTGTGGAACTGGCAGGTATATATGTCTTTCTGGCTTCTAATGAATCCACGTATGCAACAGGAGAAATATATGGTATAACCGGAGGGTTAAGTAGTTTATGACATGAAAAAGAGCAAGCAACCGGCAGAGATAATGGTCAAACGGGTAGAACCGTTGAGTTGGTGGATTGGAATGAAGACACCTTTACAGTTAATGATTTATGGTGAAAATCTGGCAGGCAGTACGGTACACACCCAGCGGAAAGGGGTAAAAATACAAAAGATCCATAAAGCAGATAGTCCAAATTATCTGTTTGTAGATATTGAAATAGCTCCTACTACTCAGGCTGGAAAGTGTATATTTGAAATAAAGAAAGGTACTCAGATTATCCAATTTGATTACTTACTGGAAAAACGGCGTAAGGATTCAGCCCGCCGGACCAGTTTCTCGGCAGTTGATACTATTTATCTGGTAATGCCGGACCGTTTTGCTAATGGAGATACCAGCAATGATTCTACCCCTTTCACAGTGGAAAAGTCTAACCGCAAAAATCCATCCGGCCGGCATGGCGGGGATTTGCAGGGAATCATTAATCACCTGGATTATATCGCAGATTTGGGAATGACTACTTTATGGATTACTCCTCCTCAATTGGATAATGAGCCGGAACAATCCTATCATGGGTATGCCTGTGCGGATTATTATCAGGTAGATCCCCGCTATGGAGATAACGAATTATACCGCCAGTTGGTAACAGAGGCTCATTGGCGGGACATGCAAGTGATTATGGATGCTGTTCCGAATCATTGTGGGATGGCTCATTGGTGGATGCAGGATTTGCCTTTCTGGAATTGGATACACCACCACCCTAAAGAGTTTCTGCGTTCCAGTTACCGGCTTGTGTCTATTATGGATCCGAATGGATCTCAGAGGGATTTGAAACAGACTGTAGATGGATGGTTTGATAATAGTATGCCGGATATGGCTCTGGAAAATCCGTTTGTACGTCAATATTTTCTTCAGCTCTATTGCTGGTGGATTGAATGGGCAGATCTGGATGGCTTACGGGTAGATACTTTTCCCTATAATGACAGGGAAGGTATTTCCTGGTGGACTGCCTCTATTCTGAATGAGTATCCAAACCTGAATATTGTGGCAGAATGCTGGCATTCTTCCCCTTCTGTGATAGCGTATTGGATGCGTAATAACCAAAATAAGGATGGATACAATTCTCATTTGCCTTCAGCCATGGACTTTCCTTTACAGGAAGCAATTCAGGAATCTTTGTCCAAAGATTCATCCGGATGGATGGAAGGATTTAACCGTTTATATGAGGCAGTGGGCCTGGATTTTATTTATCCGGATCCTATGTCTTTGCTTATTTTCCTGGACAATCATGATGTGGCCCGGTTTGCTGACACAATGAAAGGAAATAAAGATAAGATTAAAATGGGATTGACTTTATTAGCTACTTTGCGCGGCATACCACAGTTATATTATGGGACGGAATATGGATTCCGTTCTACCAATCTTTCCCAGGGAGATGGTGCTGCCCGGCGGGACTTTCCCGGTGGATGGAAAAAAGACCGGAAAGATCTGTTTACCGGTGATGGAGCTACCCCGTATGAGACAGAGATTTTCCAGCATACCTGCCGGTTATTCAATTGGCGTAAAACAGCTGTAGCTATTCATCAGGGTGCTTTGAAACATTTTTTACCGGTTAATAATACATATGGTTATTTCCGGTATACCGCTAAAGAATCAGTATTTGTGTTTTTTAATCCAACCCGCAAAGAAGTAGCTCTGGATTGGGAACATTTTTCAGAGGGCCTGCATGGATATGAGGGAGGAACGGATATTCTGACCGGTGAAACGCTGGTAATCGGAGAGACGTATTTTGTTAAACCTCATCAGTCTCTTGTTATTGAATTAAAACCAATTACCAAACCAAAACCTGTACAGGTTAAAAAAAGAGCATCTAAAACAACATCCCGGAAATAATAAAGGAGAATTTTTCTGAAAAAATCTCCTTTACAGGAATATATTACGAAAATAGTTTGAAAAGTTTTGTTGATGTTTAAGTGGCTGGTATTTAGGGGGTAAAGATTTTGTTTTTGTTTTTTTTCAACTTTGATGAACATTTAATGTAAAAAAAGGGTTGCATCGTATAAACATTAATTTTACCTTTGCAGTAGTCAAGAG
>JAJQES010000078.1 GCA_021201565.1 Tannerellaceae bacterium | reverse complement strand
TTCGTCCATTCGACTCAGATGCCAATAAATTTTATTATTTATATACACATATAGATGGACCGGATGGAGAAGATGCCAACCCAACCTTGTATATAGGTACTTTGAAAACAGATTAAATAATTAAAAATAAACTTTTGATTCTCCAACATACTGAAATATAGTAAAAGAATAAAGAGAAAGATAAAAATAGCCGGATAATAAAAGCCGCATTACTTACCGAAATCCCATTACTACATGTTTTTATATTCTTTTCGCTTTTAACAGAACAAATCCGCCCTACATATCAAATGTAAAGGCGGATTTTTATGTATAAGAATAAAGAAAAATCAGTTTAGAAACGCATACCTAATTTCAGGACCGGCATTTCTAATAATTTAATATTGTGATGGTTTGCACGATAGGTGTCGAAGCCTTTCGGACAAAGTTGGATCACATCATACCGGTAAGCAAACGGATGTAGTTCAAAGCCCAGAAGCAATCCTTTGGTAAGGGTATATTCAATACCGGCTACTGCTGCTACTTTGAAACCAAACATCTGGCCTGCTTTTCCCGATGCGATATAGACCTGCGTGGGAAGGGCACCCTTTTCATCCTCGTAAACCTCTCCCGTATAGGGTTGATTGATCTCAATCCGTGCCATCTGAAAGCCTGCGGCGCCTCCCAGATAGGGATTGATGCGTTCATTTCCTGTCCTGGAATAATAGTTTGAACCAATAGTGGCCATCCAGTTATTGGTCATCTGAGCATTGATATATTTTTGGGAAGGGATCACCAGGTCTTCTACCATATAATCACCTTCCACAAAATCTTTCTTAGGTGTAACGCTGATGTTCATACTGAACATGACGTTTATATCCCACCGGTCGGTGACAAAATATTTACCCTGTATCCCTGCTATATTTACCAGACTATTATTATTCAAAGACCCTAAATTAAGGTAGGTACCCAGATCGCCGGAAGTTTCGCCGGAGCCATTGGGCAAACCAATGGAACCTCCGGTGTTACTATACTGGGGAAGCAGATAATTGGTCGTATTTTCATTGTAAAACGTACCGTTCCCCAATACCAGCGAGACCTGCCATTGCCCTTTTTTAGGAATAAACACATCGCCACGATTATCATAGTCCTGCGCCCAGATTAGCGCAGTACTACATAAAAGGATCAGTAATGTGTATAGTCTCTTGATCATTTGAATCTATTTTGTATTTATAATTAACCCAGTAAGATGGAGATTACTTCCTGCAAACGGGCGTATGCATCGTCATAAATTGTTTTAGCCGCGTCGTAAGCATTCATAGCGACTTCCAGTTCAAGTTCTGCTTTATTAATCGCATACTGTTCTGTGTATTCACCAGCTTCAAACAATTCCAGGTCTTTTTCCGCTTCGAGAACTTTTCCCTGATTGGTTACAACAACTTTCTGTGCATCCAGTAAGGCTTTTTCCAGAGCTTCTGTAAATGCGGCATAATTCAGATATCCTTTGCCGGTATGGTCTGTAAGATAAGTCCTAATATTACCCTGGAGAATCTCAATCAGGCTATAATAGGAAGAAATGAGTACACCATATTCCGTATCAATAGCATCCACGTCTGCAAACAGGGCTTGATAAGCTGCGTCTGCTTCTTCATAAGCAGTCACGGCATCTGCTACAAAGTTCTTATTATCTTCCGCTATTTTTGTAACGGCGGCCAGTTGATCCTGCAGATCTTTTGCCAGCGCCAGATACAGGTCTGACTGGGCAACTACATCTTCCAGGCGTTCCTGTTCAGCCATGGCAGCTAACTGGGTACCTAACGCACCAAACTGGCTATAAGTAGTTCCCGGATTCTCTTCGATATACGCGTCAATTTCCTCTTTGGTTACCGCATTGATTCTGGGTTGTCCCTGGAAATTCAGTAAGGTCCCGAAAGCAGCATCCGAAGCAGCCTGATAATCAATCAACGCAGCCGGTTTGTCTACGTCCTCTGCATCGTTATAAGCCTTTTTAGCGTCTGACCATTCTTTAATGGCTTCTGTCGCTTCATCGGATGCCTCTTTTACAGCGATTTTCTGGTTGGCCAGATCAATTTTTGCATATTCTATCTCTTCCTGGTTTGTTACCCCTACTTCCGCAATCAGTTCCAGCCAGCCTTCAATCGTTTCGATGGTAGTAGTTGCAGCGTCCTCTATCTCGCTATCCACATACTCCTCATTCGTAAAGACAGTTTCTTCATACGAGAAAACCCCATTATCATAACCCGTAACCGGAGTGCCGCTATTCAGATTATCAATGATTGTCTGTTGAGCCACTGTTTTTTCATATTCAGAAATAGTAATTTCTTTTACACCGGCATCCTCAGATTCAGTTTTAAGCCTATCCACTTCCTTTTTATCCGCACTGTGATTGATCTCAAGGCGCTTTCTTTCTGCCAACGCTTCCGATTGTCCTATTTTAAGTTCGGTAATCGCATCTTCTAATACGATTACTTCCTTTTCCCAATCCGTTGTTACCACATCTTTTCCCAGAAAACCTTCAATTTCTTCGACTGTTTTCTCTGCAGCTTTTAATCCTGCATTTGCTTCCGCCAACGCATGATTCAGGGTAAGTTCCAGATTTGCCTTAGTTTCTGCTTTGATGGCAGACAAAAGACGATTCTGGGCAGACTCTACTGTAGAATAAGAAGAGGTCAGTGTATTTTTTGCCTGCGTCAGGGCATTCTGGGCTTTGGTAAGAACGGCTTGTTCTTCATCCGATAACAACGCCTTGGCTGCTTCGATCGCTTTGATGGCATTGTCATAACTTTCCTGAGCTTTTGCGGTAGCTTCTTCCAAACCTAACATGGTCGCTTTGTGTCTTTCTGCCATCTCCGCCCGTTCCTGTTCGATTTTATCCATCTCCTTTTGCAAATCAGCGATCTCTTTTTCATTCGTCGCTGCGACAAGTTCCACGGCAAGCCGTTCTTTTTCCACCAACAATTCCTGCAACTGGTTGGCAATCTTTGCACCTTCCACTTCTGCCAGTTTCAGGGCTGTTTCAGCTTCCCGGAAAGAGACATCGGCCAGTTTCAAACTTGCCTGGGCTTTGATCAGCTCCGATTTTGCACTCCGTAGTTCACTGATACCGTTTGGTTCATCCGTATCAATACATCCCGTGAATGTCGCGATAGCTCCGGTGAGCGCAAGCGACATCATTACATACTTCCAGTTTCTCATAATCCAAAAAATTTATGTTTTATATTAAAAATATGGGTCCATATATCTGCTATATACATTCATCTTTTTCAGTTAGTTATAAACACTCTATAATTTAGATTTTACCCTGCATTCATATTAGTTCACAATGAACTGCAATCTTTGAAAG
>JAJQES010000163.1 GCA_021201565.1 Tannerellaceae bacterium | reverse complement strand
ACAATCAGCTTTACTGTAAAAACAATCTCTACAAATATCTATGCAGAGGTAGAGAGACGACACAGTCTCCCCTTTTTTCGAGTCTTTGTATGGGATACTGATACCTGCAATTTTTAAGAAATGTGAAATGAAACTATTTTTTGAGAGAATATCACAATTACTACGGGATTGAGTATTACCTATACCCGTGCACTCTTTGTTGGGCTGGCATTTTCTATTTTGATGGTGTCTTGAATACTTCCTCACGTAGAACCTTGAATATTTCAAAGTTTTTGACTTGTTCTCCTTTGGCCATTTCGCGGGTGATAAATGTTTTTGCAATTATTATGTCATCAATTTTGTGGATACCCAGAAATACACCTTCTTCTAATGAACCTTCTACTACTTTTTGTTTCGTTCCGTCCGAAAGTTCAATCTCTTTTGTGACGGAAGCAAAATTGCTATTATTACGGAAAAAATGTATCATCAGGTCGCGCCCATGCATATCAATTTCCTTTCTTTCTGCGTATCTACTGAAGAAATGAGGAGGAAAGATAATAATACTCTTTTCATTAAGTGAAACTGCATAATACCCATGATTGGTATTATAGTAACTGGCATGTGAGTAGAGAATATCTTTTTTAGAGTATGCCCGCAAAATGAGTATCCATTTATTTTTGCGCCGGGATGTATATTCTTTATGAATACACACCGGAAACTGGGATGACTTTAAAACCATTCGACGGAATTTTTGATGAATCGCTTTTTCTACATAATTTACTACATTCGGAGAATCAGCAAGCATTTCAGCTTCAATTTCTTTTTCTGTCATTCGTTCTGTAATCATATCCTGGCGTTCTTAGTGTTCGTTAAATATCGTAAGAAATTACTACAAAAACAAGACGTAAAAGGAGTTTTCTTTTTTCCCCTTATAATTTGCTATTTCTCCCATTTCTTTGTCAACTCTTCCGCATGCTGGTTTGCCCAGTTTAACAATGTCTGAACAATCGGAATCAGTTCTTTGGCTAAGTCTGTGAGGGAATATTCTACCCGTGGAGGAACTTCCGGATAGGCTTTCCGGTGTATCAGGCTGAGGCTTTCGAGGGTTTTTAGTGTGATGGCAAGCATCCGTTGGGAGATGGTGGGTATTTTCTTTTGGAGTTCGGAAAAGCGCATGACTTCGTTTTGGTGGAGTAGCATTAAAATGTTGAGCGACCATCTGTCGCCGAATTTATCTATCAGGATACAGGCTGGAGTATGTTTATTTTCCTTCATCATATTGCAAAGTAATGGTTTTCTATTTACACCCGGAAATGGGATTTATAAAAAATATTAAAGTCATTTTTTTATTCTTCTGATATTAAGCAAAACTAACAGCTATGATACCCGCTAACAGCGCTGTTAGTTCTTTTTTCTGCTGTTTGGAATGTATAGCTTTGACGCTGTAAACAATCCAATTAATAATTAAAAAAGAAAGGTTACAGTCATGTTTACAACGTATGAACAGCATTTTACGGGTCCGATATGGCGGCCCCCTTATGAAGCCCAGTCTATCCTGTTACAGGCAACGGTAGGATGTACGCACAACAAATGTAAGTTTTGTAGTTTATACCCGAAGGAGTTGAAATTCAGGGCTTCGCCAATGGAGGAGATAGAGCATGATTTGAAGGTCGTGAAACATTATCAAGTGCAAAGCAGACGGGTATTCCTTACAGGTTCTAATCCGTTTGTACTGCGGCCGGAGCATTTAATGGAGATTGCCCAGTGTATCCGGAAAGCGTTTCCGCATATTGAAACTATCGGGTGCTTTGCTCGTATTACAGACATTAAAAGTAAAACGGTAGAGGAGCTTAAACAGCTCAGGCATTTTAAGTTTAACCGTCTGACGATTGGTATTGAAACGGGGCACGATGAAACATTAGCCTATATGCGCAAAGGCTATGATGCTAAGACTGCTTTGGAGCAATGCCGGAAGTTGGAGGAAGCAGGCATCGAATACCATTTTATTATATTAAACGGATTGGCCGGAAAAGGCAAAGGGGTGGAAAATGCTCTGGCAACGGCTGAGTTATTCAATCAGATTCACCCGTCTATTATTGGCGTTACCTCTTTAACCATTTTTCCGGAATCGGATTTATATGCAGATGTGGTAAGTGGTAGATATGTGGAAACTCCGGAAAAGGAACGGCTGTTGGAATTGAAAACGCTGATTGAACATTTAAAGAATCCAACTACTATCCTTGCCAACACGATTTCCAACGCTATCCCTGTAACGGGTATTATTCCTAAAGACAGGGATTATATGCTACGTACTTTGCAATCAGCTATGGATGAAATTGAGGAGGAGGTGATGGAGTCTTTCCGTAGGTCTATCGGGCATTTGTGATTACAAAGATTAGTAAGTATAACAGGTTTCTTTTTTGTAAATGCAAGTCAGGTAAATATATACGCAATACCCAGAAAAATAAAAACTAATAGTAAACCTATTATTCCACCTGTAAAAATAGTAATAAGTTGTTTTTTGACAGGAAAGATTTTCAAATCGTGAAATTTCCATAAGATAAAACCTGAAAAAGGTAAAATAAGAAAGGAGGCCGTTATGACGCCGGGTGTATATCTTCTAAAATAGATGGCGGATAAAATGTGTGGGAAAAAAGAGTTAAGGAATAACATTCCTGTGAATCCTAATATGGTATATTGATATTGTGTATTTGTTTTGTATATGTTTTTTCTAAACACAATAATGAAACTCAGGATTGTAAATAATAAGACTGCGATTATAAATTGTGATATATTGTGAATAAAAGATAGGGAATGAATAGCATTCGTAAAGTGAATAGCAGCTACTTCCTCTATATTATGTAGCATAAATAGAATAGGGAGTAGTGATGTTTGTCTGTTTAATATGTTCATATTTTAGGGACTATCTATTTTTGTTGGGTGGTGTATCATTGTTTTTGCCGTGTTATTTATTGATTCTATTCATTTTTTAAGATTTCCTGCATTTTTTCTTTGATGCCTATACAGTATTTTTTTTCTAATACATGGGGATGATTCTTTTTTGCTTCCGGATCTGCGTTTGCTACCAGCCAGGCGTTTTTTGTTTTGGTAAACATGGAGAAGTCGTTGAAGCTATCACCAAAGCAGTAGAAGTTACCGGAAGATAGTTTTAACTCCTCTTTGAGGAAATCTATCACTTCTCCTTTTCCACAGCATATAGGTAGGAGTTCAACATCATAGCAGTCTTCTGGGTCTCCGGCTGCGGGATTACATTTATTAAAGAGGACTTTCATATTAAAGTTTGCTGCCGTATGACGGATTAGATTAAAATCATGTTCGATACTGTTTTGAATGGGGTAGTAT
>JAJQES010000401.1 GCA_021201565.1 Tannerellaceae bacterium | reverse complement strand
GAAACATTCACCCCGAATGTAAATGAGCGGGTGCCGGTAGATTTGTACCCACGTCCGGAATAGGTTTCCGGGTCAAACTCTTTCATCCGTTTATCACCACGGAAAGTGATCGGATTCTCAGAGGCTACATATACTCTCAGGTTACTTAATCCTAATTTACCAATGGTACTTTTCGGAAATGTATATCCGAGCGTGATCGCTTTGATCCGGAAATAATTAGCACTGAATAACCAGAAATCAGAATAATTCTGAGTATTAAAAGCATAGTTTGCATTTCCCTGAGGTAACAGGCGTGGATAAGCTGCTTTGGAGTCCGGATTTTCTTTGGTCCATCTTTGTTTATGCCATTCCCGTGCAGGGGCATTGTCTGCAAAAGGATGAGCACTTTCCATAGTAAAGTATACCTGTGCTCCGGAAACCCCCTGCCCGAAAATATTCAGGTCAAAATTCCGGTAAGCAACATATAAACTGGCACCGTAGGTGAAGTCCGGAACATCTTTACCCAGAAAAGTCCGGTCGCCGGCACTCAGGTCGCCACTATCATCCAGGTCTACATATTTCACATCCCCGGGGCTCAAAATGGTTCCGTTAGAAATATAATTTCCTCTATCAATATCTTCCTGTGTAAGCAATCCGTCTGTTTTATATCCGTAGAATGTTCCGATCGGATATCCTACAGCGGTGATCCATTGGTCACTGGGTGCAAAATTCTCAATACCCTCACCCAGATAAGTTACTTTATTCCAGTTTTTACTAATGTTTCCGCTTACTGAATAGACTACATTACCGATCTGGTTGTTATGAGTGACAACAAATTCAATTCCTTTATTCTCTACTTTTCCCAGATTTTGCGCTACTTTATTAACTGCCCCGACTTCCCTGATCACATCATAATCTAACAGAATATTATCTGTTTTTTTCAGATACCAGTCAGCACTTACACTCAGTTTGTTGTTCAATACGCTTACGTCTAACCCTATATCGGTCGTGGAGACTGTCTCCCAGGTCAATGAGGCATTTGGAATTTTACTTTCATATACACCTGTTCCGGTATTACCCCCAAATGCATATTTATAATCACCGCCTACTCCATACGCTGAAAAATAATCGTATTGAGACACATTATTTATATTTCCTAATTGTCCCCATGAACCGCGTATTTTAAGATTATCCATCCAGTCAATGGCCTGCATAAATTCTTCTTCACTAATACGCCAACCGGCAGATAAAGAGGGAAAATATCCCCAACGGCTATCTTTGTGGAATCTGGAAGAAGCGTCTGCACGGAAATTCACTTCAAAAAGATACCGGTCCTTGTAGCTATAATTAACACGTCCAAAGTAGGAGGATAATTTTTCTTCTGTCATTTCTCCTGATGCTTCCGAGTCAGCAGGAGCACTTGATCCACCGTTTATTCCGCTCATTGTATTAGTTGGGAAATTCTTACGGGAAGATTTTTGCTGCTGGTAATTGAACGTTTCATACGAGGTTCCCAGCAAAGCACTTACAGCGTGTGACTGGATAGTAAAAGAATAATTTAAAAGCACGTTGTAAGTCATACGGCGCCATTCTTTCCAGTCGTATTCCATTTTGCTGTCTTTTTTTTCTCCTACAGTGGTTGCTCCTTCGTCTAAGAAGCGTGGGACGGCGGGTAAAAAGGCTTCGTATTTTTTTTCTTTTCTATCCCGGGTGTCTGAAATGATCTGAGTTGTCAGGATCAAATTTTTATATAAAGTAAAGTCGAGAGCACCATCCAGAGTCAACATTTTATAATTCCATTTTTTCCAGCCTCCTTCTTCTAAAACCCGTAACGGGTTGCGAAGAACAAATGTACCGGATGCATCGGTACCTCCCTGTACAGTCCCATACTCACCGTTACTCTGACGGGCTACATAAGATGGAGGAGATTGTAGTAGGTAGGCTAATGAGATATCGCCTGCATCCTGATTCATTTTTGATTCTATATATCTGGCTCCTGCACGTACCCGTAACCACGGTTTTACCTGACTGTTTACGTTTAAGTTCGCATTATACCGGTCGTTGGATTGACCGGGTGTGAATGAATCATCATACATATACCCTAAAGAAGCGTAATAACTGGTTTTACCGGCGACTCCGTCAAAACTTACCGTATGGCTGGTCATTACGGCACTATTGTCAAATATTAAACCATACCAGTCTGTATTTGGATATAGATCGGGCTCACTGCCATTCCGGTATTTCTCAATGACTTCATCTGATATTTGGGCCTGTCCTCCAGCATTAATTGCTGCTTCGTTGATGATACGGGCTTCCCATTCGGAAGAGACAACTTTGGGTTTATAGGTTTCCTGCTTGATTCCGACGAATCCGTTGTAATTGACTCTATACCCTTCTGACCGGCCTTGTTTAGTCGTTACAAGTACAACTCCATAGGCGGCCCGTGAACCGTAAATAGCAGACGACGCAGCATCTTTCAGAATAGAAACTGACTCAATAGAATTCGGATCCAGTGCTACAAAAGCATCTTCTGATGAGATAGCACCATCAATTACATATAAAGGGGCAGAGGTTTTCAGGTTTCCGCGTCCACGTACATTAATGGTCGGATTCTGTCCCGGACGGGAAATAACCGTTACGCCCGGAGAGGTTCCCTGGATAGATTGTAACAGGTTGGTATTGGTACGGCCTACCAGATCATCCGCACTCACTGTAGAAATAGAACCGGTCAGGTTTACTTTTTTCTGAACTCCGTATCCTACAACTACTACCTCTTCCAGTCCTACATTATCCTCCTGCAAAGTAATGATTAACAGAGAGTCGTCTACTGTTACTACCTGGGTTTTGTATCCCAGGTAAGAGATAGATAACTTTGTCCCTTTGGTAACTCCTTCCAGGGTGAATTCACCGTCCATATTGGTAATAGTTCCCTGGCCTGTTCCGGTAATAGCAACAGCCGCACCGATAACAGGTTCTCCAAACTCATCTTTTATCACCCCTTTTACTGTAAGGGATTGTTGAGCCTGTTTCGGAGCAGCCTCTTTTACAACTGGAGCTTTCGGATACAGAATCACCTGGTTGTTCTCAATCCGGTAGGAACAATTCTCGTTTGCTAACAACAAAGAAAGAGCCATCTCAATAGAGATGTTTTCTTCGTCCAGAGACACGACTGTTTTGTCATCAATCACTTCATTGGAATAGACAATGCTGATTCCGGTTTGTTCCCGGATCTCTTCAAAAGCATCCCTTAATGTTGTGTTTTTGATTGATAAGTTGACCTGAAGCTCCAGTATACCTGCTTGTATGGCAAAGTTAAAACCGAAGCAAAGACATAGTAATAAACTTGTCTTTCGCAGACATGTGAAGCTTTGATAAAGCCTCTTTAAACTTGTTTTTTCTGTCATAATA
>JAJQES010000033.1 GCA_021201565.1 Tannerellaceae bacterium | reverse complement strand
TAGTTATACTAACTATAAAAAGAAAGAAATATATAAAGAAAGAAAAAGAAGAAAATAAACAGAAAAATGAATGGGATTTGTTTGGAAAGTTTCGCTCTCTCTATTCCGGCGTTCTGTACTTAGAGGGCGCGAGAAATGGTAGGCCGGGGTTAGTCAAGTAAAATGTACAATAGGTCAACTGGTTTTGTAGGAAAGGGAATAGTTTTACGAAACGAAAATAGTGAACCTAAATTTTGTATGCATGAAAAAAATGAATTTATTGTTAATCTTAGTGATGGTATTGGGTGGTTGTGCCCGGCAGCCGGACGAGTGTACCCGGCTGATCCGGACAGAGGTGCCGGAACGTCCCGCGGGACAGACGGATGTCCTGGAACTGCGTACAGAGCCGCTTCCGGTTGTACGGGTGGCTTTTATTGGATTGGGCATGCGGGGACCGGGCGCGGTGCAGCGAATGACTCATATAGATGGCGTGGAGATTGTGGCCCTGTGTGATGTGGAACAGGCCAATACGGAGAAAGTAAACCGGATGCTCAAAGAAAGAGGCTTTCCGGAAGCACGGGAGTTTTACGGGGATACGGCTGTGTGGCGCCAGGTGACGGTATTGCCGGAGGTGGACCTGGTCTATATCGCGACTGACTGGAAGAGTCATGCCCTGATCGGGGTGCAGGCGATGAAGGATGGAAAACATGTGGCGATTGAGGTGCCGGCTGCTATGACCCTGGAAGAGATCTGGGCGTTGGTCAACACTTCGGAACAGACCCGCAAACATTGTATGCAGTTGGAAAATTGTGTCTATGACTTCTTTGAACTAACTACGCTGAACATGGTGCAGCAGGGCCTATTGGGCGAGGTGATCCATGGGGAAGGGGCGTACATACATGGCCTGCAACCCTATTGGGATTCGTATTGGAAAGACTGGCGGATGGCTTTTAACAAAGAACACCGGGGAGATGTCTACCCGACCCATGGAATTGGCCCGGTATGCCAGGCAATGAATATCCACCGGGGAGATAAAATGAATTACCTGGTGTCAGTGGATACAAAACCCATCGGAAATCCGGCTTATCTGAAAGAGACCCGCGGCGAAGAGGTGACTGCTTTCCGGAACGGAGACCATACTTCCACACTGATCAGTACTGAAAAAGGAAGATCCATCCTGATTGAACACAATGTGACATCCCCCCGTCCCTATAGCCGGATGTACCAGCTGACGGGTACGAAAGGGTTTGCCAATAAATATCCGGTCGAAGGCTATGCGCTGGAAGCAGGGGGTCTGGATCCTGCCCTGACGGCCCACCATGAAAATCTGACAAGTCATGAATTTGTACCTGCAGATGTAATGCAGGCATTGATGGAAACCTATACACACCCTATTGCAAAAGATATTGAGGAGAAAGCAAAGCAGGTGGGTGGACATGGCGGTATGGACTTTATCATGGATTACCGGCTGATCTATTGTTTGCAGAACGGGTTACCGCTGGATATGGATGTGTATGACCTGGCGGAATGGTGTTGCCTGATTCCGCTGACGGAACTTTCCCTGGATAATCAGTCTGCCCCGGTTGAAATACCCGATTTTACCCGTGGCGCCTGGAACAAACTGACCGGGTTGACTTTCTCGGAGTAATATTTTATCCGTGTCGATTGGATCACAGATCCAAATATTTATCAAGCCGGGGTCGGGGATCGGGAGATCCCCTCCGTCCATCAAGAAGCACTTCGTACCGGGCTATCATAAGCCGTGCCTCTGGCACTCCCCTTCATACAACGTAATAAAAGGGCGGAGAGAGGGATTTAGTCAAGGAAAATGTACAATAGGTCAACTGGATTTAAAAAGAAAAGAGTTCTTTTACCCTACATTTTATAAGAAATATTAATCTAAATTTAATTCTATGATAAGACATGTATTTGTTATCTTAGTAATACTACTATCCGCAGGCTGCTCGACAGCCGGTTCGCGGGAGCAAAAACATACAGTGATGGTTAGCCAGACATATACGGAAAGTGAAAAAGCATTTGCCAATCCCCAGAAAGGTTTCCGGGGACCGGCCCGCCATAATCCGTATATGACCCTGCACGGCCAGTATATTCCCTGGTATGAAATTGAAACACACGCGGCTGACGGTATCGAACGTATCCAGCAGTACAGTGATAGTATTTTCAATCCTTTTTATAAAGAGGGAGTGCAAATGATCCCACGTGTTTATTTGTGCTGGCCGCATCTGAGCCAGAATGAGGATAACACCCGTATTCCGATGACCTCTTTCGGAGTGACCCGGTACTCGGATGTGTTCTGGCCGGAGGATATGACAATGGGGGATTATAGTTCACCCCAATTCCGGGAACGGGTGAAAAAACTGGTGGCCAAGATGGGACAGGTATGGAACAAAGACCCCCGGGTAGCGTACATTGAAATGGGACTGATCGGGTTCTGGGGTGAACAACATTCGCCTTATCCTTCGCCTGAGATCCAGACGGTTCTGGCGGAAGCGTTTATAAAAGCCTTTCCGGATAAAAAAGTGATGATCCGCAACTACCAGTATTTTACGGCTTATACCTTTGGGTTTTACTGGGATTCGTTTGGTTTGCCGGAAGAGGATCACCACCTGGAAGGCATTCTGGCCCGTGATGTCTGGAGAACCTGTGTCCTGGGAGGGGAAGTGGCGTATGACTGGGGTAGCCTGGATGTGCAGCCGGGTTCTTCGCCGGACATCTCGCTGAGTACTCCCCGCCATCTGGAGCACCTGATTGATTGCGCGCGTTTGCTGCATCAAAACCATCTGGGGTGGATCAGTACCTATACCGTGACCGATCCGGTGGTAGCGGCGGGTGCGGCTGAATTACAGAAAAACCTGGGATACCGGTTTGTCATTGAACAGGCCTCTTTTACCGGCCATGTGGATAAGAATATATTACAGGCAAAACTCCATGTAAAGAATGTGGGCGCCTCTCCTGTATATGAAGATTATCCGTTGGAGTATAGCCTGATTGATCCGGTTTCCGGTGCCCCTGTCTGGAGTGGGGTATCAGCGTCTGCCCGGACGACGGACTGGATGCCTGGTGACCAATGGGATAAGGCGACAAAAACGTATGGGATACCTCCGTTGACCTATACAAATGAAGATACCTTTACCCTGCGGAATGTTCCGGCCGGTACCTATCTGCTGGCGGTTACCCTGCTGGATCCGGTTTACAAAAAACCATCCATGCGGTTTGCACATGATAATTACCTGAAAGGGGGCTATACGGTGCTGGGAAAAGTGGGTATCGGACAGGTGATTACGGACCATAGTCCGGAAGGAATTTCTTTTGATGATATCAGTGGAGAAAAACTTATTCAATTGACAATGGACAATTGACAGTTGACAATTAAATGTGAATGAATATAATATGGAAT
>JAJQES010000038.1 GCA_021201565.1 Tannerellaceae bacterium | reverse complement strand
GGTGGGAAGCACCACGCTGACGGAGGATGCGGATTACACTGTGGATTACGATACCGGCGCGGCGGGCGTGACGACGGCGACGATCACCGGCAGGGGTGATTACAGCGGCACGATCACGACGGATTTCTGTGTCTATGCGGAAGCGGTCACGATCACGGATTTCGCGATCTCAAACGCGGAGCATGACGACGCGGACGAGGAGCTGAACCAGACGATCATCGTGACGATCACCTTCAGCGAAGACATTGCATTGACGGCAGACTCCCTCGAGGGTGAGCTGCTGACCACGATTGCAGGTACCGATGTATATGATACAGCCCGTACGATCAGCTATGAGGTAGTGAATGGCAATCAGCTCGTGATTACCATGGTTTCTACCGGATGGGTAGCGATCACCAGCGGCGGTCTGGTTGTGGCGGATGCGGGCGGCGTTCCGGGCGTCATCGATGGCCTGGAAGCGGCGGATTCAGAAAAAACTCTGATCTGGGAGACCCAGTCCGGACAGATCCCGACCGGTATCGTCGTTGAAAACGATATGATCGAGGGAACCGCGGACGCGGCGGCTTCGACTAATGTTGAAGTAACGCACAAGGCAAATATGCGCGGCATGTATTTCTTCCAGCTTGTGAGCATCGTGGATGGCGAGGAGACTGTGATCGGGCAGACCAACAGCCATGCGCACAACTTCTACACAACTGTGGACGAGGCTTACATTGCCAATGCGATTGCTTCCGCAGTCAATGGCTTTGACGGCTACACCGTGGAATATACATCCGGAGATACATTCTTCACGGTGACCGCGGATGAGGCGGTCGAGGGCGAGACCATCGCGGTCCGCATGGTAGAGTACGGTGCAACGATCAACGAGGCTCATTCCAGTATAATCATAACCGCGGTTGAGAATGAGAAGGAAAAGACAGCGACCGCGGCAGGCTCTTATGAGGAAGTGGAATACTGTTCGTTCTGCGGTGAGGAACTGAGCCGCACGACGGTGTATGATGACTATCTCATGGAGAGTGATCACAACTATGCCGACAGTGAGGATGTGACCTACACCTACACGCTGGACGGCGCGAGCAGCGGCATCTACGTGACCTTTGATGAGCAGACAAAGACGGAATCCGGATATGATTATCTCTATATCTATGACGGCGACGGCAATCAGATCGGTTTCTACTCCGGCACGACGCTGGCGGGAGCGACGATCTATGTGCCGACGGCGACGGTACAGATCCGTCTGACGTCAGACAGTTCCTACAACTACTGGGGCTTCGGCGTGATCGCCGTGGAGGCGGTGGATGGCGCGGTTGACCTTTCGGAATACGGCTCTGTGGAGACCATCGGGTCTGTGGCGAAGGGCAGCACGGTTTCGGTTGTTGTGAAGGCAGGCGGTCAGGTGTTGACGGAAGGGACGGATTACACCCTTTCTGCGGATACTTCGACAGTCGGCACCCAGACGGCGACCATCATGGGTATCGGCAATTACACCGGTACGCTGACGGCTTCCTATTATGTATATGATGAGGAGAACCTGCTCGACGCACCGGAGTTCTATGACAGCGGTTCTGCTACAGCATTCCACACACTGGCCCGTCAGGCCGGCGATACCGGCACGACCTCTGCGCGTTTCAGCAGCCTGTCGGATGAATATAAGGCGAGCATCACATCTGTGACGCTGACGCCGGTGGATGTGACAGAGGCAGAGGACGGCACGGTGACTTACACGGCGACGGATACCGGCGACGCGGAGTATCCTTACGCGCCGGAGGAGATTACGCTGACGGAGGATCAGTATTACTTCAGCGGCAACTACCTGTATATCAACCGTACCGCGGAGGATCCGGTCATCTATGTGATGGAAGGGCATGAGCCGTTTAGCTATTCCTCTTACAGCTATTATTATCAGAAAACATTTAATTATACCTTCCCGCAGTCCCAGACTTATGTGGTGACGATCGAGGCGGACGGTTATGAGACTTTCTCTGACACATGGACCTGGTATACCGGTACAAGCAGTGATTTCTCAATCATCATCGATGAGGATGGCGATGACAGCACCACGGACGACCAGACGGTAGTAGCTTCCTGGACAGCGGAAGAGCTGGATGAGATGGCTACCTTTGCGAACGGTTCTTCCCAGTGCGGCATGACCGGCTTCAGGACCTTTACGACGATGGGCGTTTCCCTGGAGGACCTGCTGGAGGAGGCGGGAGTAACCCTCAATGAGGACGATCACTTCCTGCTGGATACAAGCGACCAGTACGGCAACGATTTCACTTATGAGGATCTGTTCGGGACGACCCGCTACTTTATGGCCGCGATTTATGACGATGATTTTGCGGATTACTACAACGAGCTGGTAAACAGCGACGACGAGGCAGGCGCGACGATTGAGCTGCGCAGGTATCTGGCGGAGCAGGCTCTGGAAAATGAGACGACAATCATCCCGCGCATCAACACCAGCTATGTGGAGACGACAATCTCCGGTACAGATCTGGCGACGGCGGAGCTTCCGACCGAGGAGAATACGACATTCAATTCTCTCGTATCCTATGAGAACCAGTTCCGTTTTGTTTACGGCATTGCGATCGTTCAGGAGGACTGCGAAGTAACCTTTGACACGCAGGGCGGATCGGATGTGGAGTCTCAGACGGTATTGTCTCATTATATGACATCTACCAGCAATACGACGTGGTCGTCCAGCTACTTCGTAAATTCTCTGGTGATCTACCGCCATGCAGACGCCGATGCTGAGGCTGAAGCTGAATCTGCCGCGGCTGACACGATCACCGAGCCGGAGGATCCGACGCGCGACGGTTACTTATTCATGGGCTGGTACACGGACGAGGACTGCACCGACGGCAATGAGTTTGACTTTACATCAAACGACGGCACGGTGGATCAGGACACCACGCTCTATGCGAAATGGATTCCAGTTGTACTGCAGAGCGATCACAATTATGCGGACAATGAGGACGTAACCTACACTTATACGCTGGAAGGTGCGGAAAACGGCATTTATGTGACATTCTCCGAGTACACCAGCACGGAGTCCGGTTATGATTACATTCTGATCTACGATGAGAATGACAATCTGATCGGAGAGTACTCCGGCAGCGAACTGGCGGGCGCTACGGTTTATGTGCCGACCGCGACCGTAAAGATTCGGCTGACATCGGATTCCAGCTCGAACGACTGGGGCTTTGTGGTTACTGAGGTGACAGCTGCAGGTGAGACGATCGACCTTTCGCTGGTTGGTTCTGTGGACGACATTGACCCGGTAGCAGTCGGCAGTGCCATCGCGCCGGTTGTGACGGTCGGCAGCACCACGCTGATCGAGGGAACAGATTACACTGTGGATTACGATACCAGCGTGGCGGGTGTGACGACGGCGACGATCA